>JAIVYS010000066.1:0-5580 GCA_048635325.1 Candidatus Bathyarchaeota archaeon | reverse complement strand
GCATGCGAGCTTCTCTCGCGCCATAAATACCTGATAGATTTCGTGGATATAGACCCTTTTGGCTCGCCAATATCATTTATTGACTCTGCTGCGCGCGCAGTGTCAAACAAGGGCTTTTTAGGCATCACTGCAACAGACACAGCACCTCTTTCAGGGACCTACCCCAAGACATGCAGGAGAAGATACGGCGCAGTATCTTTTCGCTCAGACATCGGGCATGAAATCGGGCTGCGCATACTTATTGCAAACATTGCGCGCGAGTGTGCAAAATACGACAAAGGGCTTATCCCTGTTCTTTCTTTTTCAATGCGCCATTACTTTCGCATCTTTGCCAGAATAAAAAAGACAAAAAGTGCTGCGCTAAAAGCCATAGACAGCATAGGATATATATGGCTCTGCAAAAAGTGCGGCTCAAGAGGGTTCGCAAAAGACTCATGCACAAAAAAGTGTCCTTCCTGCAAAAGCGATACCATGAATGCAGGCCCGCTCTGGATTGAAAATATTTATGAAAAAGCATTTCTTGAAAAAATGTATGCTATTACATGCACAGGACAAGAAAAGAAATTTCTTGAAAAATTAATCAAAGAATCAGAAAAAAACACCCCCCTTTACGATATCCACCAGCTCGCAAAACTTTCCGGAAAAACTGTTCCGAGGACAGAAAAAGTCCTTGAACTTCTTTCAAAAAAAGGATTTTTTGCGATAAATAGTATAACTTCCGGTCACCACATAAAAACAGATGCTTCTGCAAAAGAGATTATTGGATTGATGAGCTATGATTGAAGGCACAAGGGCACTTCTCACAAAATACGGCATACGCCCGAACAAAAGGCTTGACCAGCATTTCCTCTCAAATGAAAACTATATTCAAAAAGAGATTGATGCTGCAAATATCACAAAAAATGATGTAGTTCTTGAAATAGGCCCTGGTGTCGGGACTCTGACACAATACCTGCTTGAGAAAGCCAAAAAGGTTGTTGCAGTTGAGCTTGACAAAAATCTTGCTAATGTTTTGAGGCAAAGGTTCCCTGAAAAAAACTTTTCGCTCATTGAGGGCGACGCCCTCAAAACAGAGATTCCTGAATTTGATATGTGTGTCTCAAACATTCCATACTCTATTTCCTCAAAAATCATTGTGCTTATTGGAAAGCTCGGCAAGCCCGCTGTCCTGATGTTCCAAAAAGAGTTTGCAGAAAGAATTGTCGCGAAACCGGGCGAAAAAAACTACTCGCGCATATCCATTGCATCGCAGTATTATTTTGAGGCCAAGAAAATATGCAAGGTTCCAAAAACCGCCTATTTTCCAAAGCCAAAGGTTGATTCTGCAATAGTCAGGCTTGTGCCGAGAAAAGACAAGCCGAATGTTGGTAGCGAGGACTTTTTCTTCAATGTTGTGCGCGCTCTTTTCACCCACAAGAACCAAACTGCAAGGAATGCGCTCATACACTCCAGAAAAGAGTTTGGGCTTGACAAAAAGCAGGCGCAAAAAGTCTTCGGGCTTGTTCCATATGCTGATGAGAAACCGCGAACACTGCCTATTGAGAAAATCGCGAAAATGTCTATTTGGCTGAAAGGGGCGCTTTCGTGAAATAAAATCATGAAACCTCCATGCGACCCCGTCCTAAAGGACGGAGTTTGATTGGTTCGGTTTCAAGCTCTCCAATCGGCAACTCCGCCCTGAAAAACGGAGTTTCAACGATTGTAGATCATATTTATTTGTGTGCACCAAAATATTTCCATGCCTCTTGATTCCTACCTAGTGTCAAAACTGGGTGTTTCAGACATGCTCTCTGCGCGCGCCCTTATACGCGACAGCTTTGTTGAGGTAAATGGGCAAACCATCACACAGCAGGACTTTCCGGTCTCAACGCAGGATTCTGTAAAAATAACAGATATGCAGCTTGCAGGCAAGCCACAGGGGTACTTTCAGGTACGCGAGCTTCAAAAAGAGTGCGAACTATTCACCAGCATGACTGATGCGCTCTGTATCGGGGCGGATTCAGGCACTTTGCTCTTCCTGAAAGACATGGGTGCATCTGTTGCAAACGCAGGAGCAGGAGCTTCAAACATTTCAGGTGTGCTGGATATACCCCTAAACCCGCTTATGGATTGCATATCCAAAAAGCACAATGAAAAATTCAACTTCATCATATTCGGCCCCAAGTTTGGGCTATTCACTGCATTCAGCATTCTTGAAAACAATAAAGAATCCCTTCTCTCAAACGGGCGGGCGCTGCTGGATGTTCGTGAAAAAGATTCGCTTTCAGAGGAACACGTAACAAAGCTTTGCGCCGGGGCTGGCTTTCTTATAGACAGGATTTTCATATCTGATATTAATCCGTCAAACGGCTGGATTGTGCTTGCAAAGAAAAAAGAGTAGTGCCTTCATGAATACACTGTTATTTTTCATTGTTGTCTCAATCATTGAGCTTGCAGCCATAGTGTATCTTGTAAATAAGTGGTTCTCAACTGCATCAAGAAAACAGAGCCTTTCAACAACGTACGGAAAGATATTTGAGCAGATTGTGCCTTTTTCAAAAAGATTTTCTTTTGAGCCGAAAAACTTCCGGTTTATCGGAGACCCTATTGATGGATTGGCATTTACGGACGATGAAGTTGTTTTCTGCGAAATAAAGCTCAATAAGTCAACGCTCTCAAAAAGACAGAAGCGTATAAAAGAATTGGTGCAGAAAAAGAAAGTAAGGTGGCAGGAAATAAGGGGAGACTGAGACTGATGAACTACTTATTCACTTTTACGAAAAAAGAAATACATGACATACTTTATTCCACTCTTGCGCTTGGATTTATATTCTCTATAGGGAATGTGGGCGGGATTTTTGGAGCCCTGCGCGACCCCCTTGGCTATTTATCATTCGCAATACTTCTGACAATCATTATTGGCCTGTCATTTATCCCTCATGAGCTCATGCACAAGTTCACTGCTATGAAATACGGGGCATGGGCGCAATATGAAATGTGGAAGAAAGGGTTAATGTTTGCACTCATGCTTGCAATAATCACAAACGGCAGCTTTGTGTTTGCTGCGCCCGGCGCTGTCATGATATATACGCATTACCGCGACCAGCAAGGCATGATACATAATGTGCGCCTCACCAAAAGGCAGAACGGATTTATTGCATCCGCAGGTGTGGTTGCAAATCTCGTGATTGCCGGTGCATTCCTTATTTTTGCGCCCGGCAATAGCCTTGCAATGACGATAGTCTACATAAACTCGTTTCTTGCTATGTTTAACCTGCTTCCAATACCACCCCTTGACGGCTCTAAAGTGATATGGTGGAGCATACCTGTATGGGCTGTACTTTTTGCAGCAAGCCTTGGCCTGCAGGCCCTCGTCTGAAGAAATATAAACCCACCTTGACCAAATAAGCTTATGCTTCTTGAAATCATCGAAATATTCAGGACTGCTGTAGTGGCTATTATTGAAAGTGCTGTGCGCACAACATCTATTGCAGGCAGGGCTGTTATTGATGCGGCAATGGTAATAAAGAACGGTGCAAGAACCACAAGCCCTGCAGAGCTTTTTGTTGTGATTTTTCTTTTCCTTACCATATTTTACGCAGTAGATAAGTTTGTCTGGACCTCTGCAAAAACGGTTTTTGTTTTCGTGGCTATGTTGGTTGTGTTTGTACTGATTTTCTTTGCAGCGCTTCTCTGATTTCGGGAACTGCGCTACTCTTTTCCAAGAAGCCGCTTTATGAATCCCGGCTTCATGCGAATCTTATATTTTCCACCGAAATCCGAGCGCAATGCAAGCCCTAGTTTTATAAGCGCAGGTGTTGCCAAAAGCCTGAGAACATTTTTTGAGTCAAGATATACTGTATCTTTCTTTATTCTTACGTCCAGAACTTCCTTTTCATCAAGAAACAGTTTTGCAGAAACGTCATGCTTTTTCGCCAAAGCATGTAAATTCTTCTGTATTTTATTGCTGGCTTTTTTGTCCATCAGGAAAGTTGATGCACCTTTTTTATATGTCTTGCGAAGCGCTACGGGAAGATGTTGTCCTTTCCAAGAATTTTCCTGTGGACTTCCATCAAAAACCCGTTCTCATATCTCTTCAATATCTGGCTTTCTTTCTTTCTTTCAAGGAAAAGGACTTCTTTTTTCTTTATGCTGTTTATTTTGCGCTCATCATTTGAAATAAACTCATTAAGGTTTTGTATTGCTTTCTGCCCGCTTATGAGTTTTGGAAGCAGCACGTATGTCGCCCCTGCTGCATAGAAGTGAAGTGCTTCCTCAACACTGTTTGTGGTAAGCATTATCCTGATGTCCTTGTTCTTCTTCCTGACTGTGTTGATAAGGCTGGCATTGGCATCAAAAGAGGGTATGGTTGAGACCAGAAGGCGCGCATGCGAGATGTTTACCCTTTCAAGAACTTCTGTGTGCGTTATATCCCCATACATGCATGGAATGTTTTGTGACATCAATACTTTTATTGCCTCAGGATTGTAGTCTATTACAACGAAATTCTCTTTTTGCAGGAAAAGCTCATCTGCAATGCTTTTGCCCATAGTGTGCGCCCCGCAGATGATGATCTTGTTCGGTTTCCTGTTGAACTCGCTTGTTGTATTGTGAAGCTTCCTGTTTTTCACAACCTGAAAGACCTTGAGCTTCTCCAGAACGCCTGAAAAGAGCTTGTAGAAAAACGGCGAGTATTCTATAAAGTAGGGTGTAAGGCTTATTGTTATGACTGCTGCCATTGTAGTTATCAGCAGAAGCTCTGAGGACACATGGCCGAGTGTAAGGCCTGCGCCGACAATTATTATGGAAAATTCAGAGACCTGCGCAAGGCTTAGGCCTGTGCTCAGCGAGGTCCGCCTGCCATAGCCAAAAAGAATTCCAAGAAATGTAATTATAGTTGGCTTTATTATTGCAGTAATGATTGTCAGAACCACAATAGCCGGCAAAACAGACGCAATATTTGAAAATGCGATTTGCATACCCAAACATACAAAGAACATTGTTGCAAAGAAATCACGAAGAGATGTTATCCTGCTTATTATCTCAACATTGTATGGAAAAACTGCGAGGCTTATGCCTGCAAGAAAGCCCCCGACTGCAATTGAATAACCCGAAATATATGCAAGGCCGCCGAAGAGAAAAGAGACTGACAGGGACATCAAAAACATAAGTTCCGGGTTTCGTGTAAGGGACTTTACGATTCTCGGAAAAATGTAGTTAGACGCCACGATTGCCATTGAGAAAAGGCCGATGCCTTTCATTAAAGACATTATGATCGTGTCTGCTGAAAAGCTGTCAAGGTTTGATAATACAGAAAGCGCGAGGACCACAATAACATCCTGAACAAGAAGAACACCTAAAGCTATCCTTCCGTGAAGCGTCTCGATAAGGTCTTTGTCCACAAGCAGCTTTATCACAACCATTGTGCTGCTAAAAGCAATGACCAATCCTGCGTAAACAGATTCAAGAGAACCGAAGCCAAGCAGAAAGCGCGCTGCAGAAAAGCCTGCTGCAAATGAGAGAACCACTTGTATAATAGTTCCTGCTGTTGCGATTGTGCTTACATCCTTCAGGCGGGAAAAATTAAGCTCCATCCCTATG
>JAIVYS010000065.1:0-5811 GCA_048635325.1 Candidatus Bathyarchaeota archaeon | reverse complement strand
CTTGTCAAGCGCTCCGGGAACAATCATATTTATAGACGGTTCTGCCACACACTCTGCAATTGCATGTGCCGCAACAAGCTTCATATTTGTAGTGATTTTTTTCGCGCCAGAGTCAAGCGCGCCGCGAAATATTCCCGGGAATCCAAGCGAATTATTCACCTGATTGTCAAAGTCGCTTCTCCCTGTCGCAACAATGAACGTACCTGCCTTTTTTGCGGCATCAGGCATTATTTCAGGAACAGGGTTTGCCATTGCAAATATGATTGGTTTTTCTGCCATGTTCTTTATGTCTTCCTCGTGCAATGCGCCCGGGGCACTGACACCGATAAAGACATCAGCGCCTTTTATGGCTTCAGACAAAGAACCCGAAATCTTTTTAGGGTTTGTGTATTTTGCAAGCTCTTCTTTGTGCTTATTCATGTTCTCTGTCCGCCCATCATATATGGCGCCTTTTCTGTCGCATATGATTAATTCATGCACGCTTCTGCAAATGTTCTTGTCAGCTCCAATACAAAGAAGCAGTTTTGTTATCGCAATGCCCGCAGCCCCTGCGCCGTTTACAACGACTTTCAATTCATCAATGTTTTTGCCCGCAAGCTTGCATGCATTTATCAATCCTGCCAAAACAACCACAGCTGTGCCGTGCTGGTCATCGTGCATGACAGGAATGCCTATGTCCTGAAGGCGCGCTTCAATATCAAAACATCTTGGCGCAGATATGTCTTCAAGGTTTATCCCGCCAAAAACAGGGGCAATATTTTTTACGAGATTGACAATTTCATCAGTGTCCTGTGTCTTGATGCATATAGGAAATGCGTCTATTCCGGCAAGTTCCTTGAAAAGGACTGCCTTTCCCTCCATGACAGGGATTGCTGCCTCTGCGCCGATATTGCCAAGGCCGAGAACAGCAGAGCCGTCAGACAAGACCGCTACAGAATTGTGCTTGATGGTGTACTTGTAAACATCGCCCGGATGTTCCTTGATGCGCCGCGAGACTTCAGCTACGCCGGGAGTGTATGCCAGAGAAAGGTCGTGCGTGTTTTCCAGTTTTACGTTAGAAACAACAGTTATTTTTTTTCGCACTTTTTCATGCATTTTTAGTGATTCTTCATAAATGTCCATTTTAATGCCTCAAGACAGATACTGTCTGAAGAAGGTATTATATATCTTTCATAGAATACAGCATGCCAAATGCCGTATGTTTATAAGATTTTCTGCCAATGTCAAACTATGAATGTTCTTTTCATCTCACCACCGGAAGTCCTGTACTCAGGAGGCAGCATATATCCGGACGCAGTGAAGTTCCTTGAGAATGCAAAAAAGAAGTACACTCTTGTCGCACTGACTGATGAGGTGCAGGCTGCGCACGGCACAGAACTTGAAAAGCACAATCTTCTTGGCTATTTTGAGCTTATTGCAAGCTCAAAGGATTATGACACAAGATTGCCTGATTATCGCGTAATAAATATTTCTCTTGCAACGCTAAAAGACCGCTTCGGGGAACCGATAGACAAAAAGGAGTGCGCTCTCGTCGGCAGCAGGCCGCATGAGGACATCAAGTGCGGCAATGATGCCGGGATAAAGACAATCCGCATGATGAGAGGGCTTCATGTGAATGCGGACCCGGAAGATAATTCTGAAAAGCCGATTGCAAAGGTCTCTGACTTGAAGGAGGCATTGTTCCTTCTTGCACCTGAAGCAGCAAAGAAGGTTGCACAAAAAAAGAAAGTGGCGAGGGCAGCACCAAAGAAGGCGAAGCCAAAGCGCGCTGCACAAAAAAAGAGTGCGCCAAGAAAAGCACTACCGAAAAAAACAAAATCAGGCAAAGCGAAAACAAAAGCAGCGCCAAAGCAAAAGGCAAAGCGAATCTCCAAAAAAAGAATAGAGGAATCATTCTTCTAAGAGAATTTAATTCTTATAGGAATATTTGTTTCAGGACAATATATAAGCATCAAAAACCACTTTTTCTTAGGTGATTTTATGGCAGAAGAAGTTATAGAGAAAAAGTTATTCACATCAGAATGTGTCACAGAAGGGCATCCGGACAAGCTTGCGGACAAAGTATCTGACGCGATTCTTGACGCGATGCTTGAGCAGGACCCTGAATCGCACGTTGCATGCGAGACACTTACGACAACAGGGCTTATTCTTGTTGCAGGAGAGGTTACGACAAAAGGATATGTTGATGTTGCGGGCGTAATCAGAAAGACGCTGAAGGAAATCGGATACACAAACCCTGAGTTTGGCCTTGACTACGAGGACTGTTCTGTCCTTGTGTCAATACATGAGCAGAGCAAAAACATTGCAGTAGGTGTTAACCAGACCAGCGAGCATGAGCAGGGAGCAGGAGACCAGGGCATGATGTTCGGGTATGCATGCAACGAGACTCCGGAACTGATGCCTCTTCCGATATCGCTTGCGCACAAGCTTACAATGCGCCTGTCTGAGGTCAGGAAGAAAGGCATACTCAAGTGGGTGCGCCCTGACGGCAAGTCGCAGGTCACAGTAGAGTACGAAGGTAACAAGCCAAAGCGCGTTGACACAGTAGTCATCGCAGTGCACCACAACCCTGAAGTGCCTGCTGAACAGATTAAAAAAGAGATAATTGAAGTGGTCATAAAGCCTGTCTGCGGCAACTATCTTGATGAAAATACCAAGTTCCACGTAAACTCAACAGGCATCTTTGTTGTTGGAGGGCCGGAAGCAGACACAGGCCTTACAGGAAGAAAAATAATTGTTGACACATACGGCGGCATGGGCCGCCACGGCGGAGGCGCATTTTCAGGAAAAGACCCGTCAAAGGTTGACCGCTCTGGCGCGTACATGGCGCGTTATATCGCGAAGAATGTTGTTGCAGCAGGCCTGGCAGAAAAGTGCGAAGTCCAGCTTGCATATTCTATCGGAGTTGCAGAGCCGGTTTCAGTTCTTGTCGAGACTTTCGGCACAGGAAAATTGCCAAATGGCAAGATAAGTGAGCTTGTCAGAAAGAACTTCAGCATGAAGGCCGGAGATATTATTGAGCACCTGAAACTCAAGCGCCCGATATACTACAAGACAGCGGCATACGGGCACTTTGGAAGGGAGGATCCTGACTTTACATGGGAGAATACTGATAAGGCAGAAATCCTTAAGAGAGAGGCAGGGCTGTGAAGCCTCTGCTGTATCTCTAAACGCATTTATGCTTGAAAGAACAACAGTTCTTATGCAGCGCGCCCACATAATCGTGAAAGGCATTGTCCAGGGAGTCTACTTTCGCGCATTCACAAAAGAGACAGCTGACCGGTTGGGAATTTCAGGTTGGGTGAGAAACCTTCCGAACAGCTCTGTTGAGGCTGTTGCGGAAGGAGAAGAGCAGATTCTTAAAGAGTTTGTATCTTGCCTGAAAAAAGGTCCTTCGAAGTCGTGCGTTGACAAAGTTCAAATCGAATACTCTGGTGCAAAGAATGAATTCATTGGTTTTTGTATCAGCAGATGACACTCTTGATGAATTTCTGCATATTTTAGTGCTTTTTATGCAAAATTTAATAACCCTGCAATGAAATATATCTCTGAGGGAATCTGATGCAGTTTGCGTTGAGGAACAAGGCTTCATTGTTGAACATAGCATTGCTTTTAATGATACTGCTTGTAAGCACCACATCATTTTCTTTTGGAATTTTGTTCTTCATAGATCCGCCGTATATTTTTGTCGCACTTTTTGTGCTTTTGCTTTTTTCGTCTTCATTGAGTGTTATGGCATACCATTACATAAGAGAGATGGTTTATGGCATGGACCCCGAAGACGAGTTGAGGCAGCTTAGGGGTGAGCTTGAAAAGACAAAAAGGATGAAAGAGGCAGCATTAAAGAAGTATTATGGCAAGGAACTCAATTCAAACGTCCTCCAGAAGCTTGGAAAAGAATACGAGGAAAAGATAATCGAGAAAGAAGTCCTGATAAATCTGGTTCTTGAGCGCAGCTATGTCGATCTTGTTTCAGCTATAATCAAAAAATACATGTCTGTAATGGGATCTGAAGCAATAGATATAGCAAAAAAGACAGGTATAGAAGTCTCTTATGCGGGCGAATTCACCGGCAGGGCAAACAAGGAGACCATTTCCAAGCTTTTGGCAGAGTATGAGCGGGCAAAGGGCACAATCGCAGTGTCTCTTGCAAGAGACGTAGCAAAGAAAATAATTGAAAAGAACCCGAATCTTGATGTTCCGGAACAATTGTCACCGGCAACTGTTTTCCTAAAAAAGCTTTGATGCGTTAATTACGATATCTTTTTAAGCAAAGACACAAATAGTATGTTTGATTAGTATGCTTATTTTAGGACTTCCAAATCCGGTATTCTTTCTATGGCTTTCTGCCTTTTTTTATATGATTGCCATTCTTTTCCTGCTGAAAAGATTTTTGAAGGAAAACACAAAGCTGTTGGATGCTTTTTACATATATCTAGAGGGCATGTTTTTAATGCATGTGTTTTTTGGAATGGCTTTGTTTGTTCCAAGCGCAGCAAACGTCATGTATCTCTTCGGGTTCGTTAGCGTGGTTATAGGCTCTGCGTTTTCAACAAGGTTTTTGCTGTATTCTGAGTTCCCAAACTATGAGAAGAAGCTATTTTATGCAATTCTTGCTATAGGGCTTATTATTCTGGCTTATCCTGTAGCAATTGACGGAATATCAACTGTCGGCATGACGCTGGCCATGTTGTATCTTATCGTGTTTACTGGGGTGTCCTCAAGCATGTATCTCGTATATGTCTCTGACAGGGAGGTGGATATGGGATCAAAAATAAAGGGCCTCGGTGGCGGAATTGGCATGTTTTTGTCAAGCGGTGTGGCAAGCACGGCAATACTGTTCGGAGGCCTGACAGCGCAGATAACACTTTTTGAGCGAATATTTCATATACCTCAGTTTTTCATGGCATTGTCTCCAATAGTAATCTTGGCCTCAATAATACTTGGCAGATATGCAGACAAGAGCATGATCACAAACGAAGTGATGTCACGCGCTAAATCCAAAAAGAAATGAGGGCGTAGCAGTCAATCTTTTATTTGTCGCTCGATAAACTTTGTCATGGAAAACGAAGCAGGCGAGGAAAGAGATTCTTCAGGCGCGACCCAATCATATTTTTTTGTAGATCCTGTGAATGAAATTTCAGAGAAAAAGAAATTTTTCTTAAACAAAAAATACAATCCTGTTTTTCAGTACAGGAAAACAAGAGATGAAACCTCGCTTTTGCATGAACTCAGGAACCTCGATTCTTATGAGGGCGCAGGCATCATAAAAAAGCTTATTGAAGCGGAAATTGCATACAATTTACTAAAAAAATCCTGCGGAAATTCGAAATTCACTGAAAAGTCAATATCTTTTTATGGGGAGCCCGGCAAAGAACTTCTGGAGCAGGCAATAAAAATCCTTGAAGTAAGGGCAACATTTTCTGAAGAGCAAAAGCTTTCATCGGATTATATTGCAGCAAGAATTTCACAATACATTGAAGAGAAAAAAATTCCTGGCTGGGATGTGAAAACAGCGGTGATAAGCTCAAAGGCAATAACCTTATGCAAAAGAAGGACGCTGATAGTGAACAAAGACATATTGTTTTCGAAAACAGACCTGAAAAGGCTGATCGCCCACGAGGTGGACGGGCACATAATGCGCTTTGAGAACAGCCAGCTTCAGCCGCCAGTATTACGGTTTCGGCTTCCGGGAGCGCTTGCGACCGAAGAGGGCATCGGCATTTTTTCAGAAGAAAAAAGCGGTGTTCTTGACCAGCAGAGGCTTGCTGTATGTGCTGCGCGCGTTGTTGCAGTTGACATGGCATTGAA
>JAIVYS010000064.1:0-5959 GCA_048635325.1 Candidatus Bathyarchaeota archaeon | reverse complement strand
ACCTTCCTCCTCTTCCGGCGGCGCCAAATCAGCAGGGCACAGCATTGCGGCATACACTCCAAAAGAGGTTGCATTAGACGAGGTTCCGGTCAAGTCAGTCATGCAGGAAAACCCACTCCTGTCAAATGAAAACGAGTTGTTAAAAGACAAGCTTTCTGAGCTGGACAGCCGCCCGGAAATATCGACCATAATCGTGGTTGACAAAAATCTTAATGCTGTTGGCATAATCTCGCCAAAGGACATAATACATCATATTGCCTCCCTGAAAGAAAAGGAGGTTTTGTATGTTCAGATATCCGGGCTTGAATCAATAGATAGCATAGACTCTTTCCAGAAAGAAGAGATGCACAAAACGATTGAGGCCACAGTGAAAAAGCTCGCACGTGCGTTCAATATACACAATATTGCGATTCATGCAAAAGCGTACCAGACTGAAGGCAAGAGGTCAAAATACGTGATGCGCTGCAGGGTGAAGACTGACAAGGGCTTTGTGTCTGCAAAGGAATGGGGTTGGGACCCTGTGGATGTTTCTGTCAGGCTGATGAAAGATGCCGAGCGCCTTGCAATTGAGGGAGCGAAAAAGAAAAGGGATATTATCCGGAGAAAGCTTCATGACGCAAAAGATGCCGAGGCACTGTAGCTCGCGCTACCACCTGCGCCTCTTTTCAGCAGGGCATTCACCGTAGAACTTGAGTATCTTATTTATTCTTTCTACTTCATGCAGGACACCGCGCCTCATGGCATCGTGCCTGTTCAATTTCCATCTAGCAATAACTGCTTTTTTGTTTTGCATTATATGCACCTCTATTTGAATACGACAGTGCATCAATTTCCGAGAAAGAATCCGCTTCTGCCTATAAGTAGTGTTATATTGTACATGAAAGAATATATAGTTTTAAAACGATGGCATGAGGGTGTATGGTGTATTAATCAGTCGTCAACCCGCCAGCCAGGCCTTACAGAAGTGTCCTTAATGTCCTGTTTTGCGCTCTCTTTATGCATTCTTATGCCCTGCCATGCTATCATTGCGCCATTATCCCCTGCAAACTCCCTTGGCACTGCATAGAACTTTGCCTTGCGCTCGCGGCACATGATTTCAAGCATATCCTTCAGGCGCGAGTTTGCTGCAACACCGCCTGTTAAAAGAAGCTCGCCTTTTTCAGTGTGCGAGAGAGCCCTTTCCGAAACTTCTGTAAGCATCGCAAAGGCTGTTTCCTGAAAAGAGAAGCACAAATCCTTGAGGCTCGCGCCCGCGTCCTTCTTTCTGAGCGCGTCACTCACTATTCCGGTAAAAGAGAAGTCCATTCCCTTGACAGTATATGGCAGAGGGATGTATTTTCCGCCTTTTGCCTCTTTTTCTACAAGAGGCCCGCCTGGAAAGCCAAGATCCAGCTCGCGCGCAAACTTATCAATGGCGTTTCCAATCGCAATATCCAGAGTCTCGCCAAAGACGCGGTATTTTCCGAGAGTCTCGCCAATCACCTGCGAGTTGCCGCCTGAAACATAAAGGGTAATCGGGTCTTTTGCACCTGTTTTCACTTTGCCGATTTCTACATGTGCTGCGCAGTGGTTTACCCCGATAATGGGTTTATTAAGTGAAAGCGCGAGTGCGCGCGCAACAGCGCCGGTTATCTTGAGGCAGGGCGCGAGCCCCGGTCCCTGCGAGAATGAGACAAGATCTATATCTTCAAAAGAACTTCCTGCTTTTTTGACTGCATCAGAAATAAGCTGTGGGAACGCGCTTGTATGGTGTTCTGCTGCCTTTCTTGGATGAATTCCCTCTTTTGGGAAATAGTTTAGGGCAATGTTTGCAAGAATAGTTCCTTTTTCATCAGAAATTCCGACACCGGCTGTGTGCGCAGTGCCTTCAAGTCCTATGCAGAGCATAACAGAATTAGAGCGCGCTGCCTTTAAAGGGTTTACGCTTTCTTTTCTTTCTTCGTTTTTGTTACCCACTTAACGTTTTTTGCCTTTCTGATCTTGTGGTTCTTCTCGCACTTTGCGCTGCAATATGAGCGCACTGTGCCGTCTTTTTTTATGATAAGGCGCTCCCTTCCGGAAGCTATCTCTTTTTCACAGAACGTGCATTTCATAGAATATCACTTTATTCGATTATGCTTGCAGCTTCCATCTCAGATTCGGAAATCATGAGTATGTCGCCGAGGCGCACAGGGCCCATGACATTGCGGAGTATAGTGCGCTCGTGCCTTGAGTTTTCCAGGACAATCTTGCACCTGACTCTGCGCACGCCTTTTGCGCCGCTTTTATCCATGAGCTGTATTACTTTTGCGGGTACTGCCATTTAATCACTAAATCATTTTTGAAGGTCGTTAATCTTCTTTACGATGTCTTCAACTTCTTTTTTCCCTTTTCCGGTTTCCTGAACTGCGACCGCTGCTGTCGAAACCTCAATCCCGACTGCCTTTCCAAGCTCCTGCTTGTTTGGCACGGAAATATAAGGGATTTTCTTTTCCTTGCAGAGAACCGGTATGTGCATGACAATCTCAGGAGGTGAGACATCTTCTGCAATAACAACAAGTTTTGCAGTGCCGCGCTCAACAGCCTTTGTGGCCTCGTTGACGCCTTTTTTGATTGAACCGGAACCGCGCACAGCCTCAAGGGCATCATACACAGATTCTGCAACATTTTTTGGAACTTCGAAATCAATTACACTCACATCAAACACCTCACATATCTGCCCGGAGGGCTTTTATGTCATCGGATACTTAGAATCCTTTAGGGATTAAGAAGGTAAAAACACATTTAAATAACTTTGTCTGAATCTGTCTTCTTTCCCATCTCATGAGGGATTACTTTAATGCCTGCGCCCGCAAATTCGCGGGAAAGCTCTTTTCCTTCAAAGTAGTCATGCAAAAAGATTGCAAGAGCGGCAACTTCTGAATGCGGCTGGTTGCCGACAGCTATATTGTAGTCTGCTTTTTCATAGACGTCCCACGGCACTTTTTCGCCTCCAACAACCACAAGAACGTCCTTGTGCTTTTTTATAGAATTTATTTTTTTCTGCACAGGCATGCCATACATTGTAAGGTGCACTTTTTTCCCGGGAAACTCCCGTATGACTTTTTTCCAGTTTTTTTCATAACTTATTTTGAAATTTCCGCCAAAACGCGCTGAAATGTCACGGACAGAGGCAATTATCTTGTCATCCTTTTCACCTGAAAGAATCACATTATCGGCACCAAGCGCCCTTGCAGTAAGGCAGACATGCGTTGTAATACGGGCATCACGGACATGGCGGTGCCCGAGGCGAAGAACTGTGAGCATAAGACTAATAATGTGCTGAAAGCTATTTAAAATTTAGCGATACACACTACTTTATGGTGGTTATGGATATATCACAAAGTATTCATGCAATAAAAGAGCATGTAGTCTCTGCTGCAAAAGGTGGCGTTTACGAAGATACGTGTCTTCAAGAATATTCTGAGCAAGCATTGGATAAGACTAATAGGTGTGAAGACCAAACTATTTTTGCTGATCCAGGCGATGAGAAGAATATATATGCAGGGCCCTCGCCTTTAGAACATCTTCGTATTGCAAAAGACTATTTGGTTGAACTTAAAAAAAATTCTGAAAATTATTGGAAAGATGCAGTCAGTGGTGATGAGGAGTCTGAATTTCTTCTAAATCGAATGAATGCAGTCAAAACTCAAGGGCTTGCTCCAGAGAGCATTTATTTGGCTGAACTACTCATTTACGGGGGGCTTGCCGAAAATGCAGAGGAAAAAAGCACT
Source organism: Candidatus Bathyarchaeota archaeon (assembly GCA_048635325.1). GTDB lineage: Archaea > EX4484-52 > EX4484-52 > EX4484-52 > B79-G9 > JAFCBV01. The sequence goes on along the minus strand of JAIVYS010000064.1, from coordinate 2,207 downwards.
AAAGAAAATTATTACAAGGAAACGATAAGCGCATTTGAAAACTTGCTAATACAAGAGAACCCGGCAGAAGATTTTATTGGAGTGAGTATTGTAGAGGAAATACTAGTCCCAGACATAATTTTTGACAAAAAAGTAAATGCATATCAAATTTCTGAGATTTTGAATGATCTTCTTTCTAATTTTATCTCGGTTGCGTCAGAAAACAATAAGAGTCTGCCGAGAGCAGAAGCATATCTTTCAGCAATAGATATTTTTCTTTCAGCTAATGAAGAGTACTAAGTCTGTGGTGGAACACGTTATTCTTTAATAGACGCCATCTTTTTCGCCCAAAACCTGCACACTTCGTCGGTCTTTTCAACCGAGCGCCCGATATATTTCTCAGGACTTTTCAGGACAAGCATGTTTTCAGAAGATATTTTTTCAATATATTTTTTCAATGAGGAATCGTTTTCAGCAAGCTCAACAATTCCTTTGCCCTCTTTTTGCGCCAAAAGCGTCAGCTTTCGCACCGCCTCGTGTGCGTCCGGGTGCCCTGCCCTAGCAAGCATTATGTAGAGTGGCTCTGCGACAACATGCTGCTTTGCAAGGCCGAAGTTTTTCGCCATATTCTCTTTGTCAACAGACAGCTTTTTTACTGCATCTTCAAGGCGGTTGGATGCAATATAAAGGGCAGCAAAAAGCTCAGGCAGGAACCTCTGCGATGCTGAGTTTGTGAGGTCTCTCTGGTGCTCGGAAATCTGGTCAAGATAAACTGTTGCCATTCTTGGCATGAATGCCTTGTAAATACTCTTTATGTTCTCAAATGTGATGGGGTTTCTTTTGTGAGGCATTGTGGATGAGCCAACCTGATCTTTGCCGAACGCCTCACCGATTTCTGCAATTTCGCTTCTTTGAAGGTTCCGCATATCATCTGCAAAGTTTGCAAGAACAGAAAATGTAGAAACAGCGGCATGGGCGAGGTCTGCCATTGGCTCAGGTGGAACAATCTGGGTTGAGTGAAGCGCGGGCTTCAGCCCTAAAATATCAAGCACATCTTTTTCAAGCTTTTCAGGGTATTCTATTGCAATTGATGCGGCGTTGTATGCCCCGACAGCGCCTGACAGCTTTCCGCGAAGAGAATCCTTTGCAGCATCTATCGCCTCAATTCGAGAGCCAAGCCTGTTAACATATGATGCCACAGCGAATCCGAATGTAATGGGCTCTGCATGCTGGCCGTGTGTTCGCCCAATCTGGAGCGTGCCTGCCTCTTTTTCCGCAAGGGCAATAAGCTCTTTTTCAAGCGCTTTCAGCCTTGGGATAAGCACGTTTTCTGAGAACTCCTTGTAGCGAAGCGAGTTTGCTGTGTCAACAATATCGTATGATGTCGCAAGAAAATGAACATAAGGCTTTGCATCTTTTGATACCTTATTCCTTATGCAGTTGGCGAGAGCGCGAATGTCATGCTTTATTCGTTCTTCTTCATTTTCAACTTCTTCTGCGGTCACTTTGTCGGATGCGGCACGGATTTCATCTGCGACTTTTTTGCTGCATATACTGTTTTTTGCAAGCCCCTCCGCAAGAGCTGTTTCGACACGAAGCTTGTATTTTGTGTACGCTTCAAGTGAAAAATACGGGAGAATGTCTTGCTGCGCTTTTTTCCCGCGAAGATATCTGCTATCAAGAGGAGAAATCAAATTAGAATTCATACAACTATTGCGGTAAAAAATAATAAAAAGGGAAAGAAATTATTCCTTCACTTAACAGCCTTATCAAAAGCTGTTCTAAACTCAGAAATCGTGTCCTTTGTGCGCTTGACTGCATCCTTAAGCGATTTTTCAGGGTTCTTGCCTTTTATCATGAGATTTGGATGGCCGAGGTAAGGATGCCTTTTTTCATATGCTGCGCTTGTTACAGTTTTGTCGTCCCAGAGTGTTTCGCGCAGCATATTGGCCAATGTGTGGCCTGCGCCCTCTATCTCAACAGAAATTCCGTCTTTTCCCATCTTTGTTGTCTTGACTTTCATAGAAACCAGATAGAATATCTCGTTCAAAAGCTTTATATGGGTTGCGTTTCAATTTGCAGGTGTTGAGTCGCGCTGTTGTGAACTCATGAAACCCTCCGACAGCACATATTGGTTCAGGTCGGAGATCCTCGAAAATCCTTTGGTTTGATTGATGAGGCTTTTCGGGCTATTTAATGGCTCACACCGAAATTAAGGCGAGCAGACC
>JAIVYS010000063.1:0-6013 GCA_048635325.1 Candidatus Bathyarchaeota archaeon | reverse complement strand
ATTCTTTTACACCATATTCTATGGGGATAAACAATCGATCTATACAAGGAATAACTAAATCGCTAGTTTTTCCCGACGGCAAGCAACGGTGTCTGAATTCCATAAAATGACTACTATCACTTAAAGGCTTTGCGCTGCGTATTCTGCATGGCGCCCGCCCCCGGTACCGATATCAAGAACAAAAGAATCCCCTGCAAAAGAATCAAGAAAATCAGTCACCTCTGCCCAGGGCTTTTGCCTTGTCCTCTCAAACTCTAATGCAAACATATCAAATTCTGAATTTTGAAGCTCTTTTTTGATTGCCATAATCTTAGCTGAAAGGGAAACACTATATATATTTGTAAGCGAAGTTATGTTATGAAAATTAAGCTGAAATATATTATCACCGCATTGATACTTGGAATAATAATTCTGGCTGCATTTTCTGCAACTGTCGGCATCACAAATATTCTTTCAATTCTTTCGCATGCAAATCCAATGTATCTCATTCTGGCTGTGGCAATCTTTTTTACATCATACTCTTTTGCATCTCTTGGAACATGGTATATTCTTGACAAAAAAGCAAAAAAATGGTTTTTACTCAAAATATATGTTGCAGGATATTTCCTGAACAACATAACACCTATTGTCGGCTGCGGCGGAGAGCTTGTAAAAGCTGAGATAATTTCAAAGCATGTAAAATTAAGACGGACAACTGTGTTTGCCGCGATTCTGGTGCAGAAAATATTGCACTATATTCCCTTCATATATACCATGTTCTTAAGCGCAACAGTTCTTGCGCTCACAAATCCTGAAGGAACTATGCCTTATGTGATAGGGGGTGCTCTTGTCCTCGCATCAATAGCCGGTGTGTTTATATCTCTTTTTATCTCAAAAAATCCAAGCCACATACACATAGTATGCCGCGCCCTCGAATCTATTCTTGGCTCCTTTGAGAAGCTTGAGCTTCGCATTCGCCCCAACAAATCCTTCAAAAACACAACTGAAACAATCCAAAAGTTCCATAAGCAGGCACACTTAATATTCTGGAAAAGGTCTGTCTTGGTCCCCCAAATGTACGTGCTTCTCTCGATTGTTGCAGAAATGACAACACTGTATTTTGTCATTATTGCACTTGGGCAAACAATAGCAGTGCCTGCACTGATTCTTGCCTACACAGTCGCGGTCACTATCGGCTCTGTCCCTATAACCCCGGGCGGGCTTGGGACCTATGATGCATCCCTTGCAGGCATGCTTCTGATGTTCTCCATCCCTCTTGAGCACGCGATCACAGCAGCTCTCCTGTTCCGGCTGATACAGTACTGGATGACTAATGTTCTTGGGATTATTGCGCTTGCTCGGGTTGGAAAGTAAAGGCAGGTCCCCTATTTTTATATTTTTCAGGGATACATGCCCCTCTTTTATTTTTTCCATAAATATATCATTACATCATATATAACTCTTGACCTATTTTGTTCAAAAATCATAAAAAAAATAAAAAACAGCGCCCCCGAAACCGGGAGCGCCTAAAAAGTTACCGTTTAGTTTTCTAATAAACCAGAGAATCAGAAGTTCCTCGGGGGTCTGTGCTTTTGGTAACACTCACGACAGTAAACAGGCCTGTCGCCGCTTGGCTTGAACGGAACCTGGGTTTCCTGTCCACAATCTGCACAAACTGCATCGTGCATCTCGCGCGGGCCAGAGTTGAATCCTCCGCCTCTATGGTTCCTGTTTTCGCCGCCTCTATTCTCGAATGTCATTTTACCTTACTCCATTAAACTAGATGTCTGATTAACCTCTAAAGAAACATTATCAAAAAAGACTTTGTTAACTGAAGAAGCCGATAGACACTGCATATATTAGTGGCATAACCTTTAAAAAGGTTAAAACTTAATCAACCTAGTGCCGATTTGGCAAAAACCCCTTCTACACACAGGTGATATTTTGTTTGAGTTAATGACATTCGAGGGCTCTGTAAGAGTTATGCCGGAAGATATAGGCTCTGAAAGAGAGGAATCTGTCAGGAAAAGCCTTGGCAAGACGTATGAGAACAATATACTGGCAGATACCGAGTGTGTTGTTCTGGCAGTTACGCGTGCCTGGGACGTAGAAGGCGGCGCAATAGAGGTCGAAGACCCTGGAATACATTATGATGCCAAGTTCGAGGCACTTGTATTTGTCCCAAAGCTGCACGAAGTTGTAGTAGGCCATGTTGTTGACATAACAGATTTTGGCGTATTTATCCGTTTCGGGCCAATAGACGGGCTTTGCCATGTATCTCAGGTCGTAAATGATTATGTGAGCCACGACAAAAAGTCAGAGACGCTCATAACAAAGCAGGGCAACAAGACCCTGAAAGTTGGCGACACTGTCAGGGCGCGCGTCACAGGTGTCAGCCTTGAGAAGAAAGAGGTCAATAAGATAACGCTTACAATGAGGCAGCCGGGCCTTGGAAATGTGGAATGGCTGAAAGCAGAAAAAGAAGAGAAGAAGAAACCAGCCAAAAACACCACAAAAAAGGCTGAGGGCAAAAAGGCAAAATGAGTGTTGTATTATTATGTCAGATCAAGTTTGTAAATCATGCAAAAGGATTATTGAAGGCAAAGAATGTGCTGTGTGCAAGTCCAATGAGCTTACAAGAAGCTGGAAAGGAGTGCTCATAGTGTATGATGCAGACTCAGATATTGCAAAAGGCGCAGGGCAAAGCGTGCCAGGAAAATACGCAATGCATATAGTGTGATAATTATGGCAATGGAAATTACAGTTCAAAATGATACAGAAAACCCTTTTCTTGAAAGAAGGGATATAAAATTCACAGTAACTTCTGACGGGGCAACACCCAAAGCAAATGATGTGCGCGCTGCACTCGCAGCAAAGCTCAAGGTGTCTGACAAGAACATACTTGTCGAGCACATATACCAGAAAATGGGGCTTCACGAATCAGACTGCATTGCAAAGGTTTACAAAAAGCCTGTAGTTGCAGAAAAAGAGGGTGAAGCAAAAGAAGGCGAAGAAGTAAAAAAGAGCGAGCCTTCCGGTGATGCGCCTGTTGAGAAAAAAGAGGGCGATGTAAAAACAGAACCAGTTGCCGAAGAGAAAAAGGATGCGCCTGCTCCTGAAAAACAGCCTGAAAAGGCAGAAGAACCAAAAGAAGAGAAAAAGGAAGACGTAAAAGCAGAAAAGCCGGCACCTGAAAAAGTGAAAGAAGAAAAAAAGGAGTAATGATTACAATGCCTAAGAAACCAAAAAGCAAGAGCAAAGGTAAAAAAGTAAAGAGATGGGAAATGTATGAAGTGAAGGATGGGAAGGCCGTATTAAAAAACAAAACCTGTCCAAAGTGCGCAAGCATTCTTGCAGAGAGCAAAGGCAGAAAATACTGCGGCAAGTGCAAGTACACAGAAATCATGAAAAAACAGGAAGATACTAATGCAAGTGTTTAGATGCAAGAACTGCGGCGCAGAAATTCCTTCTGAATCAGCACCAGAATCATGCAGTTGTGGCGCAAAAGGCTCATTTGAAGCAGTTGACATCTCAACAGATTCTAAATGCATGCACTGCCGTGGCTGTCACTAATACATTCTTTTGCCATAAAGCGCAATTTAACACACTTAAGTGTCCTATGCTCAATTAGCGTATGCCTGCAAGAATATTATCTGACCCAAAAGTTCTGGCAACACTTCCTGCAGGGATAGTATTGTTCTTTCTTCTTGGCGGCTGGATGCTTGCCCTGGCGTACATCCTTATCTGGATTGACAAGCTTCCGCTTCGGATTTTTTATATAAAGACCGGGCTTGACGCTGTGCTCTATATTGAATTCATAACCATATCCACAATATTTATCGGGCTGCATTATGCGCCTGTGACCGCATTTTTATTTATGTTTCTGGTGCCTCTTGCACTCAACAGCCTAAGGCAATTCATGATGCCGGCAGACATCGGCGGAGGATTTATAGTGCCTTCTTTTGATAATATAATAGACGGGGGCCTTGCAGCCGGCATGCAGTTGATGAAAAGTATGGGGCTTGTAACAATCATGCTTATTGTGCAGGTCATAAAGCATCCCCTGCATATAAAATTCGAGAGAACCGCAGACCCATCAAAACCTGCTGAAGTAAAGGTAATATTCCAGACGATTTTCAATTTTGCAATTGCATTCTATCTTCAGGATTTTTCAGTGTTCAATGTATCCTAGTGTTCTAAGTTCCCTGCATATTTTCTGGCAAGCTCAAAATACTTCTTTGCCTCATCCAGGGCAGTTTTTCTTTCTTCTTCAGAAATCTTTTCATCAAGTGAGGTAAACATCTTTATCTTGAAGCGCACGTATGCATAGTAGCACTTGTAGAAATCAAGAAGCTGTGAAAGCTCATTATCACCGCTCAGCTCAACATATTTTTTAACAAACTCCTCTGCCAAATCATGCCGCTCGCGCATGTCAAGATCCATTGAAAGAAAAGCAACATCTGCAATAACATCATACTGCACAAAGCGCTCGTTGAACTCTATGCAGTCAAAGATGAAAACTTCATTTTCATTAAGAAATATGTTTCCTGCGTGCATGTCGCCGTGGCATCGGCGTATCTTCTTGTCATCAATTCTTTTTTTGAATAATTCCTTTTTCTCCTGCATGAACTTTTCTATGTTTTCTTTTATCAAATCAAAGCCGCCTGCGTTAACCATACTCCCGCGCGCAGAAAGTGTCTGCTCAAAGTTCTCTTTCCAGTTGAATTCAAGAGACTCTATGTAGCCGTATTTATTTTCAAATACAGATATTTCTGCTTTCCTGTGAAAACCTGCAACAATCTTTGCGATTTGCCTCATATGCTCTTTTGTAACAACATTTTTTGAAAGAAGTTCAGACATCATCTTGTCTTGTGGCAACTCAAGCATTTTTACTGCGTACTCAACAACATCTCCGGTTCCTTCAATCTTTATCTCACCATCATCATCAGTTATCGCAACCATGCCAAGATACATTTTCGGGGAAAGAAGGCAATTAAGTTCAAGTTCGCGCTCGCAGAATTTTTTCCTTTTTTCAAGTGTGGTGAAGTCCAAGTAACCGTAATCAACCGGCTTTTTCATTTTGTATGCGTATTTTCCTGTAAGAAACACATGCGAAATATAGGTCTGGATGTGCCTTATTTCTTTCACTTCATAAGGGTATGCTTCGGGCTTTAAGAGCGCATGGATTATTTTTTGCTGCATGAAACTCGGTAGCATTTATCTATTAAATACTTTTGCTGAAAACAGGATTACCCAACCCTCTCCTCAACAATCCCTGCATACCTGATTGCATCCTCAAGAGAAACCGTTCCTTCCGGTCCGAGAACAGACACGGTTGCAATCACATCATACTTCCTGAAGTCTATCCTGTAAAGCACTTGCGCGCCCGTGTATGTAATATTGAATGCAACTGATTCATCGCCAATCAGAGGAACCGACACAAATGTGATGTTGCTGATATTGCTACGCTCGTCTTTCAGAATGTCAAAACGCTCCTTTACGTGGTCCCTGTCATATACATCTACACGGTTTCCAATCCTGCTTTTGCCTTCAGGTGTCTCAAATACAATCCACTGTCCGGCGCGCCATCCGTACTCCAGCTCGCTTTCAGATATGCTATCAAGCGCATAGACCTCTACTTGCCTGATTGAGTACTCCTGCCCTATGTCTTCCTGCCTCAAAGACATTTGCGAGGTGGCCTTCAATGCAATGCGCCGCCCCTCAATTTTGCATGTGCTGTTATAGCAGCAGTTTTCCGGCATTGCATCTGTATTTATTGAATAAATTTTTACTCTTGAAAAAAACGGCGCTCCTGAAAGATTGTCTGAATAAACTAAATCAAAATACGGGAGATTGTAGTCCCCGCTTATGTAAAGCCTTGCATACAAGCCATCTTTTGATTTTTCGATTGCAAGGCGATCCTCCATCTGGAGCTTTTCAATTTCCTTAATGCTTTCTTTTTCATACATTTCGTTGATTGCAGAAATTTCGCTTTCAGATATCAGCTTTTCTTCACGGGCCGTAAAATAAATAG
>JAIVYS010000062.1:0-6035 GCA_048635325.1 Candidatus Bathyarchaeota archaeon | reverse complement strand
AAGAAGCTGCAGCCGGTCTTGGTGCGCTTTTCGGCTAATAATCAGACACAGCAAAATGTGGGCTTAGGGCTATATATGCATTCGTATACTTAAGCCCACATTTTGCTGTGTCTGATTATTAGCCGAAAAGCGCACCAAGACCGGCTGCAGCTTCTTCCTCTTTCTTGCCCGCATCTTCTTTGGGCTTTTTCTCTTTCTTTTCTTCTGCAGGTGCCGCTGCTGCGACAGGTGCCGCTGCGGACATTATTGCTGTCTTGCTTATTGCTTCTTCGATATTTACACCGTCAAGGGCTGCGACAAGCGCTTTCACGCGCGCGTCATCCGCCTTTGCGCCGGCAGCATCAAGAACTTTTTTTACAGCATCTTCACTTATCTTCTGTCCTGTTGCGTGCAATAACATTGCACTGTATATGTACTCCATTTTTATACTAACCTCCTTGAAACATCTGATTAGCCAAACAAGGCGCCAAGGCCTGCTGCGGCATTCTCTTCTTTATTTTCTTCCTTTTCCTCTTTCTTCTTCTCTTCTTTAGGGGCTTCTTGCGCAGGTGCCGCGTTCTCAATGCCGCCAGCCTCTTTTGGAAGAGTGCCTGCAATCGAGAGCATCTGCATATTTGCTTTTTGCAGGAGTGTTGAGACAGTTTCCTTGTTCAGTATGTTTGCGTTTATTGCAAGGTTGAGTGCCTTGGTGTGTGCATCAAACAGCTTGTGCGGCACAATCTCCTTGACAAGTATGTTGGCATTGAATGCAAGGTTGAATGATTGTGTATATGCTTTTTGCATGTTTGAAATATATTCTTCTTCTCTGACTGACAGGACTTCTTTGTCAAAGACAAAACCATTTTCGTAAGCTGCGACAAGGTTCATGCCGATTTCCATTGGCTTTATGTCAACTTTTTGCAGCACATTTGCAACAACATCGCTTATGGCATCTCCTTTTTTTGCAACCTGCGAATCCTCACGAACAACAATTTTATTACCCATTATGGCGGATTTGACTCCGGCTTTCTGAAGGTCGCTTATTGCAGGCCCGGGAGGGAGATTTGTTTCGCCTTCAGGGACGATAATATCATACGGTGCAATATCACCGGCTTTTGCATACGCCTTTGACTTGCTTTTTGAAATCTGTTTGTACAGCTTGAAAGCACCTGTCTTGCTCAAAATCAGGGACGGTATATGAACATCAAATTCAGATAGCTTGCCAATGTCTTTTTTGCCGCAGGATGCAACAGCCCTTGTAATGACTGTTTTTTTGTTCATGATAATGGTTGCTGTGCCCCGAAGCGCCTTTCGGATTTCCTGAAGCTCTTTTGAGGGAAGGCCGCTCAAATCAGCAATACCTACTACAGGGCTATTCTTTAGTTCTTCTGTAATGGTTTTTACATCATCCTGTTTTTTTTGTGAGACCATGATACAGCACCTAATAATCAACCTTCACTGGTGGTCCCATAGTGGACTTGACCAGCACCTCTTTCATATTCTGCTTTCCCAGAGGGAATTTCTTCTCAATAGCGCCAAGCATCGCTGCAAGGTTTTTCTCAAGCTCATCTTCCGTCATCTTTTCTGTGCCTATTGTGCACGAGATTGTCGGATTCTCTTTCAGGGAAACCTTTACAGTCTCTTTGAGCTTGTTTATCATAGGGGTTGCGTCAGCGTGCGGCGGCAAAGGCTTTGGCATTTTGCCGCGCGGGCCAAGCACTTTTCCAAGGCTTTTCCCAATTCTCATCATAAGCGGAGCCTCTGCAACAACAAAGTCAACGCTCTGTGAAAAGACTCTGACTTTTTTTGGCTCGCGCTCAAGTTCGCCAAAACCTTTTTCATCAACAATGACATCTGCAACGCCTTTTGCCTTTAGGGCAAGGTTGCTTCCGATAACGCCGACGCGCGCTTTTTTTCCGCGCCCTGACGGAAGCTGGACTTCAAGCGAAAATTTATTCTCTGCTTTTTTGAGGTCAAGGTGCCGGACACTCACAACAAGGTCTATGGACTGTGTGAACTTTCGTCCATCCCCTTTTTTCTTTGCTTCACGGATTGCGTCTTTTATCTTTGGCATCAATTACACCATTAATCTTTCTTTTTGTCTGCAGGGGCTGTAGCCTCTCTTGGCATGACATCTTTGATTATTTCTTCAGGTATTTTTTCTGCTGTAAGCCTCTTTTCTATTTCTCTTCTTTCCTTACCTTCCATTTCCGAGATTATCTTCTTTGCAACAGCCTCGTACTCGTGCCGTTTTTCTTCTATTTCTGCGGCAAGCTTCTTTTTCTCTTCCTCAAGTGCCTTGAGTTCATCTGCAGAAAGCTCTGTCTTTCCGGAGCTGATTATATCATCATATTTTCCGCTGTCAATTTCCTTTATTGCCTCGCGCGGGTCTTTGCCTTCGACAAGAACCCCGCCGGAAAGGCATGTACCGACAATTGATTTTACCATGTTTTTCCTGTCTTTTGAAAGGAGTGCGTCCTCTTTCATGAGCGCAATCTTGATTGCCTGCTCAATTTTCAAATCAGCAACATGCTCTGAGCCTGCGTGCTTTGCAAGCTTTTCCAGGTTGACTTCTTTTTTTATCAGTTGCGACACAGGAGGGCTTCCGAGCTCAAGTTCATAGGTCTTTTCTTCTGTGTCAACAATGACTTTTACAGGAACCTTCATTCCTGCAAATGCTTTTGTCTTTTCATTGATGGCGGCAACTATCTCACCAATATTCATCTTGAGCGGTGCAAGCGACGGACCTAAAGGAGGGCCTGCTGTTGCTTTTCCACCGTCAACAAGAGCATCTATCGTTTTTATTGCCATTTTAAACACATCATGCACTATTTCTGCTTGGCTTGAGCAAGTCCAGCTTGATTGTAATCGGTATCGGGACTGCGGACTCGACAAGCTCGATTTTTGCCTCGCGCTTTGTTTCGTCAAGGCGCACAATTTTCGCCTTTTCGCGCTTGAAAGGCCCTCCAATGACCTCAACAAGATCGCCGTCATGGAAAGTTATCTCTTTCTGGTTTTCAGCAAAGAACTGTGCGATTTCGCTCATCTCCACATCCTTTGCAACAATGCCGCGCACATGCGGCACGCCCTGCGCAATGTGGCGAACATCCTCGTCATCGCCTTCAATGAATAAATATCCTTTCAGCTCTCCCGGGCTCATGAGTGCCTTTATTCCCGGGTTCTTGACGCGTATTTTGGTGTCAAGTGAATCCAGCACAGTCTTTTCACGCCCGACAGTCGTTCTTATTGCAAATATAGACATTGGTATGTCACCTCAGCTGAACAATTTTGAATACACTGCTACAAAATATATCAAAAGCCCTATTGTCCCGATGATTGCCATTCCTGCGCCTGTCACTTTGACAGACATCTTAAACTCTTCACCAGTGGGCTTTTTTGTAATCTTGAGCACACGAAGGTACTCACTAAATTTCTTTTTTATATTGAGCTGCATAATAATCGCGTTTTTAAGCAGTTACCAAGAAATACCCCTTCTGCCGAAGCAGTAAAGAGCCTCTTTTGCAAGGGGTGCCAAAGCACACAGGGTTCTTGAGGTTCCGGGCGGGTAATCCTTATTAAGTAGAATTATACAGAAAGGTAAGTTTATAAATGTACTTCTTGTCCAGATAAGGGTATGGTTGACTTTGACAATAGCGAATGGCTGGTTAAGGAAGAAGCAGAAACAAGCACAGAGTACGGCACAAGCCCTGACATGCGCCGGATTGAAGCATACATAAAAAACGGCTTTGTTGTAGTTGACAAGCCAAAGGGACCGACCTCGCATCAGGTCGCGGCATGGGTGCGCGATATGTTTGGCGTAAACAAGGCAGGGCATCCCGGCACTCTCGACCCTGCTGTGACCGGAGTCCTTCCGGTATTCATAGGAAGTGCGGTCAAGGTTCTGCCTTTGATTGTGCGCTCAAACAAAGAGTATGTCTGCCTTATGCAGGTACACAAAGATGTTGAGCCGAAAAAAATTCGTGGTGCGATAGAAGAGTTTGTCGGCACAATAACACAGATGCCGCCTGTAAAAAGCGGTGTCAAGCGAAGGTTTCGCGACAGAAAGATACACTATATAAAAATTCTTGAGATTAGCGGGCGCGATACACTCTTCATTGCAGGGACTGAAGCAGGCACATACATAAGGACACTTTGCGCAGACATAGGCAAAAAGCTTGGCGTGGGCGCGCACATGCAGGAGCTAAGGCGCACAAAGGCAGGAAAGTTTCTTGAGAAAGATGCCCACAGCCTGCAGGAAATCAGGGATGCTTATGAATTCTACAAAGAAGATGGCGATGAGTCGCACATCAGAAAATTAGTGCACCCGCTTGAGAATGCAATAGCCCATGCCGGGCAGGTTGTTATCAAGGACTCAGCAGTTTCTTCGGTTTGCAACGGGGCTCCGCTTCATGCCGGCGGTGTTTCGCGCATTAAAAAAGATATAAGTGAAGGCGACAAAATTGCATTGTTGAGCCTGAAGGGCGAGCTTGTCGCTCTCGCAACTGCGGCAATGGATTCAACTAAAATGATGAAAAAAAGAAAAGGCGCTGTTGCATCAGTGGACAGGGTTGTGATGGATGCAAAAGCGTATCCGAAAACATGGGGAAAACAGGAGGCGTAGGTTATGGCTGGGACAATGGCAGCGAAAAATGGATTGCTTGCGCACAGTACATGCACAAGCCACGGCATAATGCTGGGCATTGTATTGATTGCAGTCGGCCTTGCAATAAAATACGGCATGGAGTTTGCAGACATACTAATCATTGTTGGCATTGTGTTATTGCTTGCCAAGCTGATTTTTCTAAAAACAATGGTGCGCGATTAAGTGGCAGTCAAAAAAGATCTAATGGATATTCTTGCATGCCCGAAGTGCAAGGGCAAGGTCAAAGAGCAGGGCATGTTTATCACGTGCGCAAAGTGCAAGCTTGCATATCCAATCCTTGACAGTGACGTGCCTGACATGCTGATTGATGACGCATGGGAACTTGACAAGGCAGAGAAAGCAGGGTTTAAGCACGGGCTGAAATTATAGGGCTCAAAAAGTCATTTCTTTTTGATTTCTAGCACACCGTTAGTTTCACAAATTAAATTCATAATTTTATCTGACGTTCTTTTTCCTTCAAGAAAATCAATTACTAGTCGATAAAGAGTGTGTGCCGTCATACAACAAGGTTCAAATCCACCAATAACTTTCAAAGCATCATCCGTAAAATTTGTTTCCCCTCTTGCTTCTATTTTTTTATTCATATATGTATTTACAATCAGCAGGGCTTTTGCAGGTTTGTCGGTATTTTGAAATTCAGAAGTTATTTGACCAAGTTTATTGCTCTTTTTAGTTATTTTAGAATTTATGCCCGTAATTTCTGCAAAAAATTTTAGCTTCTTGTATTTAATGTATTGATCAACGTTCGCTCCAGGCTCTGTTCGCTCAACACCACAACCTAAAAGTATGAATGCGTGTTCTACAGCCTTTTCCAAAGGGTTTCCGTTTGTATAGAACAACCTCTTTAGTTTATCATATTTTCTTCTTTTTTCAACTAAGTTATTTTTTTTGTTTTCCAACAATGAAATTTCGTCATTTAACTGTTTTTCCTCTTTACTGACGATGTTATCAACCCAGTCTGGTTTTTTAATCACGTCTTCTGTTTTAACATCAAGAAAACCCATTGCAATATCCGCTAAAAGAGTGATTTGTTCGGACTCATAAAAATTCAATTGAGGCAACAAGATTATCTTTCCAGCACCATAAGAAATAGAACCAAAAAATACCTTTTTTGAACGTTTGTGGATCATAAATGGTTCAAAAGTATGTGTGTCGCGAGCTATGGGTCTTATCAACTCGATGTTGCAAAAACCCACCCCTCTTATTTCTTGAATTGTTGCATTAAAAACAAACTTCGGGGTTTCAGCCATTTTGAGATAGTTTTTAACATCTCGTTTGCTTGTTATTATTTCTGAAAAACTCGTTTTTCTAATAGGTTCGCCATTCAAATAACCAAATGGTTCAATACGAAGGCCATAGGACTTATGATTTTGAGGGATTAAGAAAATCATAA
>JAIVYS010000061.1:0-6235 GCA_048635325.1 Candidatus Bathyarchaeota archaeon | reverse complement strand
CATATTTTCACCTCATTATTAACAACTTATCAGTAGTATACACAATAAACTTTATAAGCATTTTCATACTCAAACATATATGTTCTATATATTACTTCACGCGTTTTTATAAATATTGTGCACCATGAACCTCGGATAGAACATATTCTCCACCGTTTTTCAAAACATCGCAAAATGTAGTCATATTTTCACCTCATTATTAACAACTTATCAGTAGTATACACAATAAACTTTATAAGCATTTTCATACTCAAACATATATGTTCTATATATTACTTCACGCGTTTTTATAAATATTGTGCACCAAGTAATTGCGGTTGTTATGCAATTGAATCAGGGGCGGGCAGAAAGGATACTGAACAAGTACCTGAAAGAGGAAGGTGCCCTGCACTTCACACTGATTGTCCCTGATGAGAACGGCGGGGCTGCTGACGTGAAGGCGGCATCAAAAGCCGCGCGAGAGGCCGGCACATCCGCGTTTATCGTGCGCCCGCATCATGGCACATCAGCCCTTGTGATTGAGAGAACAGTCAAGGCACTGAAAAAGCACGAGCTTCCGGTTCTTCTTCTGCCGACAAATGTTGAGGATATCTGCCACGGCATAGATGCTGTTCTTTTCATAACGCTTCTAAATTCCAGAAACGTGTACTGGATGGTGGGTGCGCAGGCACTCGGCGCCCCTGTGCTTAAGCAGATAGGCATTGAGACAATACCTGCGGCATACCTTGTTTTCGAGCCCGGGGGGACAATGTCCTGGATGGGGGA
The DNA here is from genome assembly GCA_048635325.1 of Candidatus Bathyarchaeota archaeon. GTDB lineage: Archaea > EX4484-52 > EX4484-52 > EX4484-52 > B79-G9 > JAFCBV01. The sequence continues at coordinate 5,470 of JAIVYS010000061.1, read as the reverse complement.
TGTTCGGCCGCTTCCAAAGTCAGATACGCGCCTTGCCGCAATACATGCTCTTGGTGCGGAGTATTTTGGCATGCGATATCTTTACCTTGAGACCGGCTTTCGAAAAAAAGAGCAGGTGCCAACAGAAATAATTTCGGCTATAACAAAAATGAGTAAAATATCTATCCTGCTTGAGTGCATAAATGCTCCTTTGGATTACATAAAGCCAGCTGTTGATGCCGGCGCAAAAATGATTATAACAGAGCCCCGGGAAGATATAAAGGCAATAGTTTCTTCAATTTCAAGAGCATAATCAGGCAAACCATTATATATGCTCTAAGGCAATTGTATGTCTATGGAAAAAAAACATGATGTTTCAAAGATTTCTGAAAAACCAAGCACACCTAAAGATGTTTCTCCTGCAGAAAAGATAGCTGAGAAATACAGGGAGCGCAAGGCGCCGAAAAAAGATGCTGCTGATAAAAAAGCAAAGCCTGATAAAGAACTTGAAGCGAGAAAAAAGGAGCAGGAGCGCCGCTTTAAAATAGGGCAGGAATTTTCCCATAAGCTTATTGCGAAGTTCAAGAAGACTGTAAAGGCAGTAGTCATCTACGGGTCAACTGCGACCGGCAAGCAAAACAAGAAGTCTGACATAGATGTTTTTGTAATAATGGATGACACAAAGGTTGAGCAGGAAATACCTCCTGAGATAAAAGAGCGCATCTGGAATGAGATGCTGCGGATTGCAAAGGAGACAAATGAGCTTATCACGCTTCAGGCATTTATGTTTATTACAGAATTCTGGGAGAACCTTCGGGTTGCAGAGCCTGTTTTAATTGCAATTCTTAGAAACGGGGTTCCTGTATTTGATGTAGGTGTGTTTATGCCTGCAAAAAGAATGCTTCTCCGCGGAAAGATTCCGACAACATACGAGGCTGTTGAGAAAAAGATAACTGCTGCGCCCCAGTTTGTAGACTTTGCGCAAGGGCGGATAAAGTCAGCAGGCCACTATCTTGAGCAGGCAATGGCAACTGCAGGCAATGCAGCGCTCATGTTTATGGGCAAGATGCCTGTAAACAAGGAAGATGTTCCCCAGACACTGCAAAGAACATTTGTTGAGCAGCAGCTTCTTGAGGCGCGGTATGTGAAAGAGGCAGAAGAGATACGTGTCTTTGCAAAAAGCCTTGAGCACAGGAAAGGGGATGACCTGAAAAGCATCGGTGCTGAGACTGACAAGCACCTTAAGATGACTGATGACTTTGTGAAGAGAATGCAGAAACTCATAAAGGAGCTTGAGCAGAGAAAAAAATCAAGCGTAATCATGAAGACATACAAGACATTCCTTAAGGCGAATGTGGGGGCTTTGAAGTACATCGGGGTGGCGCCGCCGGAATCGCTGAAAGACCTTCCAAAGGCAATATATGAGAATTTTCCTGAACTTAAAGATATGCATGCTGACCTTTTTGAGACAATGACAAAGCAGATAACTATGATAAAGAACGGCAAGTCAGACAGTGTTCCGGAGCGCGACATATACTCAATACAGGAACAGACAAAGGTTTTCGTTGTCCAGCTTGGCAAAAAGCTCAAGGAAATGAAGGACAAAGGGCTTATCAAGCCGCCGAAAGAACCGGCTAAAAGCGCAAAGCTTGCGCAACAAACAGGGCGCACAGAACAAAAGAAAGCACAGCCGCAGGATGTTGTAACTACAAGAGTTGAAGATTTTCTGGATGGCAAAAAGACCGAAGTTAAAGAAAGCAGTGAAAAATAGTTTCGTCCTAGGTTTTTATTGCACTGAATCTTTTGCATGAGCCCCCAATAATCGCGGCTATAATTGCAACAAGCATAATGAAGGCTGTGCTTATGTCCGGAGTGACATTAAAGAAGCCCCTCTTTTTATGGATGACTGTTATATCTATTTCGTCATATTTGTTTGCATAATCTTCATCCGGTCCTACGATTAGTTTATAGTTTCCCACAACGGCCCCAAAGAAATCTATAGTTACCACTTTCTGTTCTTTGGGCCTTACTGTGATATTTAGGTTGCGCCGATTTTTGTCTGTGCGATGTCCTGTAAACCAGGCCCAGTTTTTGGACTGGTCAAAGCTTCCAAGGTACAGGGGAAATACTTCTGTTGTTGCCTCGCCGTTTTTAACCAGAATCCTTATTCTTCTAGAGTCTCCGATCGTTACCTGAATCCTGTTGTGATCAACTTCAACACCTGTTCCAAAAGGTGGAAAAATCGAGGATATGAGTGCCCATGTCCTTCCTAGGTAGAGCGTGTAACCACTGCTTTTAGAATAGTTTATGACAACTTGGCCTATTGTCATATCCAATCTATAGCCAGTGCTGCTGCTTATATTTCCTCCGCTTCCGAGTACCGCGTTTGTGACGTTGTAGCTGCCAGAACCCATATCAAACGCGTGCGCAGAAACAGATAAAAACGAAAATACAAAGAACACAGTTATTATTGAGCGAAGCATGTTATCTATTGACCTGTGTGCCTAATATACTTTACTTTATTACATGGCCTTTATTGCGCGAAGCTTTTTTCTGAGGTTTTTTATGGCAATTTCAACAGTGTCTTCAGAGCGCGCACCAGTGCACACGATTTTTCCGGAATTAAAAAGAAGGAATACAACTTTCGGCTTGTCAAGGCGCAGGACAAGGCCGGGAAATTGTTCAGGCTCGTACTCACATTCCCCTATATCAAAAACAATCTTGTTTAGATCAAGCTTTACATTCAGGCTTGCGGATGCGACAATGTTTACGACTTCGACATCCACTTTTTTTGGCATTTTAACGCCATATTTTGTGAATGTTTTTAGGACAATATTAATTGCTTCCTTGGCCTTTTTCAATGATTTTGAGCCGGAGCAGATTATTTTTCCTGTTGTAAAGACAAGAGTTGATGCCTTAGGCTCTTTTATCCTGTAGACAAGTCCCGGGAATGACTCGGGCTCGTATTCAGCATGCTCAAGTTTTGAAGCAAGGTGCTCAAGAGAAAATTTTGTGTGCGTGTCAGCAGACACAACAACGTTTTGTATTTTAATATCACTGCCTTTTGCTACCACAGAATTCACCAAAACCTATCTTTGTTGGTAGAATTTTGTCTTCGCCCCTTTATAAAGGAATGCCCTACGCTGTCTGCAAAAGTTTGGAAAACTCGCCCGGAGCCATCTTAACATCCCGTATTGTTAACGGAGTTTCACAATGTTCGCAGATGCCGTTTGCTTTTCCCCATCTCCACTCAAAAATCTCGTTGCACTTAGAACAAATAACACGAACCTTCAAGTTACCGCCTCCCTTGACGCACTGGTTGATTTTGTATGTCTTAATATCTCAATACAGTGCGTTATTTATATAGACACGGTAATATATAAAGATTCGCATAATTTCAGGGAAATTCGGTTTATCACGCTGTTTTCATGAATAAAGGGACCCAGAGGCTTACTCCTTTTTTTCATCATCCACCTTGTATTCTGCGTCAACCACTTTCTCCTCAGGCTTCTTTTCGTCTTTGCTCTCTTTCTTTTTTTCGCCGGAATCTGCGGCAGTCTCTTTAGGAGCCTCAGACTGCTGGTACATTGATGCACCCACTTCCTGAAGTACTTTACCAAGGGATTCTGTCTCTGCCTTTATTTTTGCAGTGTCCTCATTGCCCATGACGTCCTTGAGGCTTTTCATTGAGGACTCTATTTTTTCCTTTTTGTCCGCAGGTATTTTGTCGCCGAGGTCTGAGAGTGTTTTTTCAGCAGTGTATGCCATGGATTCTGCAGAGTTTTTTATTTCAACCTCTTCTTTTTTCTTTTTGTCATCCCCTGCGAATTTTTCTGCTTCTTTGACCAGATTCTCTATATCTTCTTTTGGCATTTTTGTTGATGCAGATATTGTGATTTTTTGCTCTGTTCCTGTTCCCTTGTCTTTTGCGCTCACATTGAGGATTCCGTTTGCATCTATGTCAAACTCAACTTCTATCTGCGGCACGCCTCGTGGTGCCGGAAGTATTCCGACAAGGTTAAAGGTGCCAAGGCTTGTGTTGTCTGCTGACATCGGTCTTTCGCCTTGCACTACATTTATTGTTACAGCATTCTGGCTATCAGACGCAGTGGAGAATATCTGGGACTTCTTTGCAGGTATTGTTGTGTTTCTTGGAATAAGTGCTGTTGCAACTCCGCCGAGAGTTTCTATGCCAAGTGTCAGTGGCGTTACATCAAGCAAAAGGATGTCTTTTACATCCCCTGAAAGGACTGCGCCCTGTATTGATGCGCCGAATGCCACACATTCCATCGGGTCAACGCCACCCTCTATTTTGCCTTTGCCTACAAATTCCTCGACAAATGCCCTGACTGTCGGCATACGGGTCGGCCCTCCGACAAGAAGAACCTTTTTTATGTCATCTTTTGTGGTTTTTGAGTCTTTCATTGCCTGCTCCATAGGGTGCTTGCAGCGCACGACAACCGGTGCAACAAGGGACTCAAGCTTTGCGCGCGTAAGTGTGAGGCTCAGGTGCTTTGGCCCGCTGGCGTCTGATGTGACATACGGCATGTTGATGTCTGTTGTAAGGACTGTTGACAGCTCTATTTTTGCCTTTTCCGCTGCCTCGCGAACTCTTTGTGTTGCCATCTTGTCTTTTGCGAGGTCAACGCCTTCCTGCACCTTGAATTCGTTGATAATCCATTCAATGACTGCGGCGTCCATATCTGTCCCGCCAAGCTCTGTGTCGCCGGCAGTTGACTTCACTTCAAATATACCGTCCCCGAATTCAAGCACAGTTACGTCAAGAGTCCCGCCGCCAAGGTCGAATACAAGCAGTTTATGCTCACCTTCTTTGTCAAGCCCATATGCAAGGGCTGCTGCGGTCGGCTCATTTATTATCCTGACAACATCAAGGCCTGCGATTTTGCCGGCATCTTTAGTTGCCTGTCTCTGGTTGTCATTGAAGTATGCAGGAACAGTTATTACTGCCTTTTTTACAGGCTCGCCAAGGAAAGCTTCTGCATCCTTTTTTATTTTTTGCAATATGAATGCGGAAACCTGCTGAGGTGTGTATTCTTTTCCATGGATTTTGTACTTGTGGCTTGAGCCCATCTTGCGCTTTGCAGCAGTGATTGTGCCTTCATGATTCGTCACTGCCTGCCTTCTTGCAGGGTCGCCAACGAGAAGTTGCTCGTCCTTTGTGAATGCAACGACAGACGGGAATGCCTTTCCATACATTGTGGCGCCTTCTGCGCTCGGTATTGTAGTTGGCTTTCCGCCGAGCATTACTGCTGCCTGTGAGTTTGATGTTCCAAGATCAATTCCGATTATTTTTTCTTTTGCCATTAAACCACCTTATTTTTTCTTTGAGACTTTTACTTAACATACCATAATCTTTTAATTCTTTATGAATTTTCTCAATTTTCACTTTATTTTTTTGTATATCTTCACGATGATACCCTATTAAGAATGCTTCTTGCAATTCTAAGTGGTTCTGTAATTGTCTTTCTAG
>JAIVYS010000060.1:0-6244 GCA_048635325.1 Candidatus Bathyarchaeota archaeon | reverse complement strand
GTTTGAAAAAAGAGATAAAATAGAAGTCTTCTTTATAATACTCTATTTTGTTGAGCAATCTGCATTAATACTAGCAACATATAAGTATCCTGCTCTAATAAATTTATGGGTGTCTCTCTTCCCGGTTGTTTTTTTAACTACAATAGCTTCAGAAAAAATATGTTTAAAAGCCGACTTTCAAGACCAATTATCAAAACTATTGGAACAAAAAGAGTTTGAGAAGGCAAGAAATATGGCCTTTAAAGACCTTAAAAGAGAATACATACATATGGTGTCTAAAGAATGAGACCTGATATAAGTAATAAAAAAATAGAACTTTTTGCAGATAATAGAATTGATAAGTATAGAACCACAGATAGTATTACTCTTAAAGAGATGATAAATATCTTCTTTCGTAATCAGGGGTTCTTTGTTTTAGAAGATGAAAATCATAAAATACGTGGTTATCTTGATATGGCTGATATCTCAATAATTAAAGAACTATTAGATATTTTTGAAAAAAATATGAGTCTGTATACTCAAACGATTAACATATACCTTAAAAAGAATAAAATAGAGTTTAGAACTGAGACAATTAACTCTGAGGATACTGTTATAAATGTAATTCATAAATTAGAGGAGTCTAAACAAAATTATTTCCCTGTTATTAAAGAGGGTATATTAATTGGTAGAATTAGCAAGAGAATAATAAAAGAGAAAATTGATGATTTGTATACCCCTTAGTTAACTGATTTTTAATAATTCTGGAATATCGTGCCCTGAAAAAGATGATAAACGGGTGACCACACAATATCTTTTTGTAGTCACCTACTGTATTCTTAGAACATACATCGGCGTAATACCAGAATATTCATTGTCTTCTGACTCGTATGTTTCTTCAATATCAAAGTGCGCACCACCATAGACAACCAAAGAGGCACTTACTTTAGGCTCAACCGCACACCCAGGTTGCCGCCGCCATCTTTTTCTGCAGAAATAATAAGAGTATAGTAGCCAGGGCGAATGCGCAATACCGGCTGTCCAAGAATATCTATGCTTGTGTATTTTCTGAATATAGATATGTGCTGTGTGTCAGAGAGAGAAAAGCCGAATGAAGGGCTTGAATATGTGTGGAATTCTCCGCTTCTAAGCAAATCTGTCCGTTCACGAATATCTTTTCTGGCAGCATCTTTTGTAAAAACAAGATAAAATCGACTCCCAAAAATATCCTGCCTCATTGTAAGTTTGGTTGCATCAGCGGACTGGGCATCTGCCGCCCCTTCCGGCCGAATGACTGCTGTAAATAAAGAGCCCTGGCTCGCAGCAGCATAGCCTGCATTCGCAACAGACAGGGTATCTGTTAATGCTGTGGTGCCAGCTATCAGGCGCACAGTCACATTGTGCTGATCAGGTAAAATGTTCGATGCGCCTTCAGTTATTGAAGATATTGTAAAAAGCACAGCAATAAAGCAGAGAATGCCAAAAAAACCAGCAATTCTTTTTTTATCTTTTTTCATTTCAATCCCTAGAGCAAATTATTTTTTGCGCCGCACTGCTTTTTTTGCAGCGCGCTTTCGCTTTACAGCCTTTTTTAGTTTCTCGCCAAATCCCTTCTCAACTGCTTTCTTTATCTCGAATAGATATGCTTTTCTATTATAGCCGCTGCCATTGAGTTCACTTGTTTGCCGGGTGCGCCTGATTCTCAAGAATATCGCGGTCGAAAAGCTAAGTACGCTAAATACGATCAAATATATGATGTCAGACGCCATCACAGAAGTCATCAACCCTGTTGGAAGTGTAAATATGCTTTCAGTATCATTATCTTCCACTTCATTAACAGCAGGCTCTTCTGCATCAGGCTCCTTTATGGTAAGGGCAAAGGTCTTCTTAAACGTTTTATCTCCAAAAGGTATTGTGATGTCTGCGCCGTGCGTTGTCTTGGGTGCCAACTCAGGAATATTGAAATTTATGAAAAATGTTGCCTCTTCCCCTGCATCAACTGACAAGAGTTCCGGTGTAATGGCGTAATAATCCTCTGGTATTCCGGAAATAGATATTTCTGCATTTGACAATGGTGCCTGTCCTGTATTTACGACAGGGACTTCAATTGTTGAATTTTCGCCAACTACCATGCGCACAGTATCCGGCAAGACAAGTGAAATCTCTTTTCTTTTGATGACCTCAATTGCCTTTGTTGTCTCATAGCTCTGGTATGGCTCAAGCTCTGCTGTAAATACAAGCGTGTAATTGCCTTCAGCTGAAGGCACCTCAATGTCAAGGGCAAAGACACCTTTTTCAGATGATGTGACTGTCTTTGTATTGGGCTGGGCGTTTATGCGCCCTGTAATTTCAATGTTTCCAACATAGTTTCCACCGGACCTCTCTGAAATTCCAACAGCCTTTATTACATCTCCCACATAATACGTGGTTTTGTCAATTGAAAAATCAAGAAATAATGCATCTAGAGACCCCAGAGTGTATGCTCCTGAAGGGCTGCCTGATGTAAATTTCGCGCTGTTTCGCACAGTGTCAATAGCTGCGGAAATCTCATCCCACGAACCCGAACATTTCTTTTCTGCTGAGTTCCAATTGCCGCACCTGTAAACTGCGAGGCTTGATTCACTTGAGACCTTTCGCGCGTCATAATTGAGAGTTATTTCTGTGTTGTCAGCAGGAAGTATGGTCTCAAACATGAAAAGGCCTGCCGGCTTGATGCCGGGAATCACAATATCTGCAATATAATAGAACCTTAACGGGTCATCGAATTCTGTCACAGAAACCCCTTGCTGGACAATGCTTGCCCGATTATGCACGAGCTTTACATCATATTCTCTTGACGGGATATTGATCCTGTAATCCCCTTTTGAATCTGTGTGGACATAACGCTCAATTGCACCGGATATAAAAGACAGTTTCGCGCTCACTGCACCGCCATTGGGGTCAAGAAGCGCTCCGGATACCGGGACAAGATATGTTATTGTTGATGCTTTTTCTGCTGTGAAGTTCTGGTGTGAAAATGTGATTTTCAGGCTATAAGCTGATGGTGAAAGGCTTGGAATAGTAATTGTAGCAACATAACGCCCGTTTGATGCCAAAGACACATCCGCTACATCTGCAACATATGAACCAATCTTTGCGGATATGCTGCTTTTGCTTATTGGAATAGAGCTGCCTTTCTCTGAAGCAAAAATGGTTGCTGTGATGTTCTCGCCGGAAAGCACCTCGGACTTGTCTATTGCAGAAAGGGCAAACTCAAACACATCCTTCACTTCAATGGATATTGGCGCTTCAAAGACAGCACCTTCGTAAAATGCTGCCACATTGACATTATATGTGCCTGAGGCTTGTGGTGCTGCAAACCGTATGCGCCAGCCTTTCTCGATATCATAAGCAGGCGGCTGCACAAGCTCTGTGTGCTCTGAGTTGAGTGAAACATTGAAAACAACTCCTGTTGAAAGATAAACATCGTCTTTTTTTACGAACATGTCTATTTCCACTGTGTCCCCGACATATATGCTCTCAGGCGAAACAGATGAAATCTCTCCTGAAAACTCTGAAATAGAAAAAGTTGTGTTCATGTTGGTTGTGCCGTTAAGGGATGTGCAGTATACAGCAGCACTAAATTCCCCTGTCTTGCCATAAAAGTCAGAAACAGACAGCATAAATGTGCTGTTTTCATATTCTGAAAAGCCAGGTGATATCCATGATATGCCTGGGCCTGCCATGTAAGCGTACACTTGCTCTATTTCACTTTCATTATCAGTGCATTTAACAGACAAAATGACGTTTTCTCCAGTCCATGCCTGCTCAGGGGTTGCTGAAATATCGGATAATTCAGGCAATGCGCATGCAGTGGCAGAGAGCGCCATAACCATGAGTAAGAAAACAGGTACTCTACTGAAAAACAGCCTTCTCTCCCCTGAAAACATAGGTATCCCTAACATGACAAATTATAGCTGGCGCTGTTTATATATTTCGATGAATACGCGGCATATTCGCTATCTTGCGCCCTGTATCCAGTCATTTATGAGAGAAATGTACTTGTATAGGCCTTGTTCGCGCTTCATCGAAAATTCAATCCTGCCAAGTGCTTCGCCATCCAGTGAAGCTGCAATAAGTGTTATCTGCTTTTCAGAAAAAATGTCTGCTTCATAGGGCATTGAAATACGGGCTGTTTTTTTGCCGGAAAGTGCAGGCAGTGTTTTCTGTTCAAAAATCCATGTTTTTGGATAACCGACAGGCATAATGACAATGCCCTTTTCGCCTGTCTCTGATGCCACGCTTATTGTTATTTTGTCGTCATATATGCGCGGTTTTGACAAAATTATCATTCTGGACGCAGGAGTGTACTCATTGACACTGAAATTGTATTCTGCAAGCTCGAATGCATCATTTGCATAGTGGCCATAAAGCAGGGCTGTGTAATTCCCGGGTGACTCAACATATGCAAATACATTGAAATTTTCTCTTTCACCGGGCATTACAGCATCTTTTGCGCTCCATGCTGAAAAAATTTCAGAGCCTTCTTTTAGCACAGAAAGCCTGACACGGGCAGCATAGGACACGCTTCCGGCATTGTAAAGCTCTGGCGCACTCGAAAGAAGCCCTTTGGAAATAGTGTGCGTCTCTTTCATCTCTGACAATATCAGGCCTTCTATATTCACATTTACTGATGCGGCAAATACAGCCGGAGAAACCAATGCCACAAAAAGAAAAAAATACAAAAGCCTCATAGCCCTTTTTTAGAGCCATTTTATAAATATGTTTGAGACCGCGTTTTTAGGCACGACTTTTATAACGCGGACTTTGCCGCTGTAGTTTCCAATCAATGTACTGTTCTGCGTCCGAAGAATAATTTCCACATCTTCTGATGCTCCCGGCTCAAGCAAATGCCCGGTTTCGTCAAATTCCAGCATATTTTTTATATTGCCCTCTACCTCAAACAAAACACGCGCCCTGTGCCTTGCACTGTTTGAAATATGAATGGCTTTTCGCGCATAATTTCCGCCTGAAGGAACAATTCCAAAGTTGAGCACATCCACATCTGCCGCAAAACCAATAGAAGGCACTTCGCTTTTTGGGTCAGATATCTCGACAAATGTATCATACACCTCGCTCTGGCTTTTGAAGAACATGTTTTCCGCAGAATCGCTGCCCATTGCGCCCCGGAATGAAAACACTCCGTAAAACAGCAAAAAAGCCGCAAAAGCAATAAGAAGAATTGATGCATTAACTATTTTTTTTTGGTTCATTTTTGTACCTGCGGGTTTTTACTTTTATTATGTGAGTTTCTTAAGCGCTTTTTCAGACAAGATTAAAAATGTTTTGCCTGTAACTTGAACATCAGGTATCATGAATTTATTTTCAAATACAAGAACCTTTATTTCATTGAATGTTTCACCAAGCCCGAAATCATCTATTGCCTTATACGGATTGACAGAAGATGTTGGCTCGTGTGTGGTTATTCTGCCGGAGATTCTGGCAACAATAGCATCTGTATAATATCCGGTCATGATGTTTAAAAGTTCGTTCACCACAGAAAAGTTCTGCTCATCCAATGTCTTAAATGTTCCTATTTCCTTGTGAAGCAGCAGATCCGCCAATGCAAGTATGTTTGATGGTGCCGCACTCAGTGCCACCACACCCTTGACAACTCCACTCAACTTTAAATAAATCATAAGGTTCTCGGAACCGTCCTTGTTTACGAATGCAGGAACATCATTTAAGAGCATCGACCCCACATATTGACTTGTCAGCTGAACATCCCTGCCAAGAGTGCCGACAAGGGCTTGTATCGCACCGGATGAGCAGGCACTCCACATTTCATCCAATGCGTTTTTTTCAGTATCAGATAATTGAGCACTCATAAAATTCCCTTTAGACCAATAATATTGTGCCCTTTAATATAAATATTCACGCCACATGTTATGATTTTTTGCTTCTAAGTATATACATTAAATCAGATTGCATTAGTTATAACATATTCAGTATCATGAAACCTCTATGCGACCCTGAAGTCGCTATCGCTCCAACATCTTCAAAGCAGATATCTGGATTGTACTTTGAAGACGCCTTAAAAGACGGGTTTGTTTGGTTCGGTTTCAAGCTTTTCGGAAATCTGCTTCACAGATTTCCTGCATTTCCGAAATACAGGAAATACATGAAGTGTATTTCTGAAATTCCAACCGGCAACTCCGCCCTAAAGGGCAGAGTTTCAACGGTTGTAAATGTGTTTTCAATTACTTGCGCTGTCTTTGGCTCTCCC
>JAIVYS010000059.1:0-6430 GCA_048635325.1 Candidatus Bathyarchaeota archaeon | reverse complement strand
AAGTCAGGGTAATTCACGCATCCTCCATATTTACAGCAATAGCTGAGACAGGGCTCATGCTCTACAAGTTTGGCAAAACAGTTTCACTCCCGTTTCCGCAGAAGGGCTATTTTCCGGCAACGCCGTACACTAACATAAAAGAGAATATTGACACCGGGCTTCACACTCTTTTGCTTCTCGATATAGGCATGACTGCGAACCGCGCCATAGAAATCCTGCTTGAGCTTGAAGAGAAGGTGAAGGGGAAAGTATTCTCAAAAAAGACAAAGCTTGTGGTTGCCGTGCACCTTGGCGGTGATTCGCTGATAAAGTATGATACAATAGAGAACCTGAAGAAAATGGATTTTGGCGCGCTTCCGCACTCAATTGTTGTGTTGGGGAAGATGCATTTTCATGAGGAAGATGTCTTAAGGTTGTATGGATGAGCACGAAAGAACAATTAATTGAAGAAACCTCCAAATGGCACAAGAAAGCAGCCGAAGCCCTGAAGACTGCGAAAGCAGTGGATAGAAAGGGCGAGGAGTTTCTCACAAACATAAATGCATATATGTCTGACACGAACCACTTTCTTGAAAAAAAAGATTATGTGCGCGCCTTTGAAGCTGTTGTCTGGGCATGGGCCTGGCTTGAGATTGGAAAGGAAATCGGGGTTTTGAGAGAAACCATTAAATAGGGGTTCTCGCGATATATGCTTTATGGTCAACTGGCACCTCTTGCCGAACGAGAAAAAGATACATCAGGCATCAGTCTCAAGGAAGCTGTTTTTCTCATACTATTTTGTTGTTGCCTTGTTTTTTGTTGCAGCCGTCGGCATTAATTTCATTGATTACCCAATACCGAAGATGGAGTCATCAATTGCGCTTCTCGCAGGCGGGTTTATAGCGCTCTTTGCAGTTGAGCGCAAGCGGGATATGGAGGTCATGCTCATAACAGACGAGCGCGTGCTTATACTGCGCCGCCCCGAGGGTGCGCGCGGCTCAATGACTATGGAGTCAATACCTTTTGACAAGCTTTCAAACGTGCAAGTCGTCCAAACAAGAAAGCAGAGGATAATGGGAACCGGGGACGTGGTATTCAAGTTGCCCGGTGAGGAGCACATAGTGACAGATATAGCTCAACCATACGAGATTGAGAGGGCGATTTACCGCATTTTGGACATAGAGAAGGGCAAGGGTGCGCCCAAAACCACGGGATAAACATTTATATACTGGTTGCGACAAAAAAGTAGTTGTTAGTACATGGCTCTTAAACAAGAGCTGTGGTTCAATGATTTATAAGGGAAAAACTAGAGGTGTTTGAATATGGCATATATGAGCTTTATGGGACTTATGTCCGATCTTGAAAGCATGGGATTTGTTAGTTTTGTTCTTCCATGGCTTTTGTTTTTGATAATAATTGATGCAGTGCTTTTTAAGGTTGCTGCAGACACAATGGGTCTTGACAAGAGGAAGAGTACACTCCTTGCAGCAATACTTTCGTTCTTTATAGTGAATTTCACTCCTGCAGGGGTAAGTATGGGTGTGTATCTTACCACGCTTTTCGGAACTGCAAGTATGTATATTGCAGGTTTGCTTGTGTTCATACTGTTCCTTGGCATGGGTGGATTCAAGATAACTGAGATTCCTGGCGGTAAAAACACATACATGCTAATCTTGTTTTTGATTGCCTTGCTTGTCTTTAGCGGCGTTGGAGGAATTCCTTTCATAAGCGCCCTTTCAGCAAGCGACATGACACTTCTGTTTATGATCGCCCTTGTAGTGGCGGTTATATGGGCTTTGTCAAGCGAAGGTACAAAACCGCCTGAAACTGCATAGACTCTCAGGCAGACTTTGATTCAACCTCAAATGCGGTTGGTGCCTATGGTGCCAGCCGCGTTTTGAGAGCACCAATAAAAAATTCTAAAGGAATGTTTATTAATTAGCTTCGCCCATAATCAGTTGATAATATGGCATTAATACACTCAATTATGGGGAACCTGAACCATGTCGGGGCTTTTGACATATTTATGCCCTGGCTTTTGTTTCTTGCGATAATCTATGCCATAATAAGCAAGCACGAGGTGTTTGGCACAGAAGTGTCTGTTCAGGGTGTAGTTTCGATACTGCTGTCATTCTTTATAGTCAACTACGCCCTTCCGCCGTACTTTCTTACAAACCTGTTCGGCATAATGGGTATGTTTGTTGCAGGCGGTGTGGTTTTGATTATCCTGCTTGGCATGGCAGGCATAAAACTTGATGAGCTGTTTGGCAAGGACAATAAAACAGTCCTGGCTCTTGCTATTGCTGTTATTGCAGTGCTGATATTCATAGGTGTCGGCGGCACATTGGCGATTGGCCTGAGTGAAGAAGCACTGGTTACGTTTGGATTCTTTGTAATAATGGCTGCTGCCGTCTATATGCTTGGCGGAAAGGGCGGAGACTAATTCTGATTTTTCAGAAAAAAGTTGCTTTTTTACTCAAACCATCCCAATTCAACCATCTTTTCAGCTATCTGAACCGCGTTAAGTGCTGCCCCTTTTAGAATCTGGTCCCCGCACACAAAGAACTCAAGGCCGCACTCGCCAAATACCAAATTCTGCCGTATCCGACCGACCTCAACATGGTATTTTCCGCTTGCTGTCAATGGCATTGGATACAGGTTTTTTTCTATGTGGTCTTTTACGAGCACACCTTCTGTGTTTTCAAATATCCCTGTAATTTTTTCAGGGCTTATCGGCTTTTTTGTCTCAACCACGATGCTTTCTGAGTGCGCCCTCTTTACAGGAATGCGCACGCAGGTGCAGGAAATCTTCATATCCGGCTCACTGAATATTTTGCGCAGTTCCCAGACAACTTTCATCTCTTCTTTGGTGTGCTTGTTTTCCTGGAATTCATCAATATGCGGTATTACATTGAATGCTATCGGGTGCTGAAACACCCTGCTTCCGGCAGCCTCGCCACTGAGAGCTTTTTTTGTTTCAGCTTCAAGCTCCTCCATGCCGCCGGCTCCTGCGCCGCTTGCAGCCTGGTATGTTGAAATAATGACTTTTTGTATCCCATAGTTTTTGTGTATGATCCAAAGTGGAATTGATGCAATTGCTGTAGTGCAATTAGGGTTTGCAATGAGTTTTGAGTTTCCGATTGCATCAGGGTTTATCTCAGGGATGATTAGCGGCACATTGTCGTCATACCTGAAAGTCGAGGAATTGTCAATGACAGCGCACCCTGCACTTGTTGCCTTATCTGCGTTCTCTTTTGCCCAGCCACCGCCGATTGCAAAAAAAGCAATATCCAGTTGGGAGTAATCTGCTTTGTCAGCATTTTCAACAGCAATATTTCCAAGTGGAGTCTCGATTAGCTTTCCGACAGACCTTTCAGAGGCGTACAGCCTGAGCGATTTTACAGGGAATTTCCTGTCAAAAAGCACTTTTAGAAGTTCGCGCCCGACCAGCCCTGTAGCCCCCAGTATTCCAACCCGTAAATTTGCCATAATAATCAATTATTTTCGATAAACTTTTTATGCAGTGCCAAAACAGCTTTTTCAGCATCTTTGTCATCAACAACAAAGCCCACATTTATGCTTGATGCGCCCTGGCTAATCATCTTTATGTGAATATTATTTGAAGTGATGGTGTTTATTATATCCCCCTTGAGTTTTGGATTGTCTTTTATCCCGTCCCCGACAATGCAGAGTATGGAATGATTGTGCTTTGATATTACATTACCTATTTTTGAAAGCTCCGCCAGTACCTCTTTCATATTATGGGGGGGCTCGTCTACTGTCAGGGATACACTGACCTCGCTTGTTGCCACCATATCCACAGACACTTTATTATCATCAAAAACATTAAAAATCCGGCTTAGAAACCCATATGCATTAAGCATTCGGCTTGACTCAATTGTGTATTCTGTAATACTTTTTTTTACTGCAATTCCTGTAACAGTATTTCTTTTTTCTTTTTTATGGACAACCCGTGTTCCCGGATGTTCCGGGTTGAATGTGTTTTTGACCACAACAGGTATTTGTTTTTTCATCGCTGGCTGGATTGTCTGCGGGTGAAGGATTTTTGCGCCAAAGTACGCAAGCTCAGCTGCTTCCTGAAATGAAAGCACATCAAGTGTTTTGGCATTTTTGCAAATTCTCGGGTCTGAGGTCATCACCCCGTTTACATCAGACCATATCTGGATTTCTGAAGCGCCTGCGCCTGCGCCGATAAGCGCTGCTGTGGTGTCGCTTCCGCCCCGCCCAAGTGTTGTAATTTCATTGTTTTTATTTTTTGCAATAAAGCCTGTGATAACAGGAACATGATCTAATTTTGACATTCTTTTTTGTATGTTTTCAAAAGACTCTTCCAGATAATTTGCCTTTGTAAATTCAGAATCTGTGACAATGCCTGCGTCCCATCCAGTGTATTGCTTAGAGGCAAGCCCTGATGTGTTCAGGTATTCTGAGATTATTTTAGAAGACAGCCGTTCCCCAAAAGACAATACAATATCGCGCGCCTTTGGGCTAAGCTCTTTTAGGTTGGAGATTTCCTGAAGTGCGGTTTCAAGGCCCTCCAGCTCTGAATCAAGCATTGTTTTGCCGAGGCCGAGAGCGTCCACGATGCCTGCGTGCTTGTTTCGTATTTCACTTAGGATAGCGCACGTGTCTTTCCCAAGCTTTGCGCACTCAGCAGCTTCAATGAACTTGTCAGTTACGCCGGATACTGCGGACACAACAACATAAGGGTCTTTTGCAGACTTTATGATGTTGCACACTTGTTTGATGGAATCCGCAGTGCCGACAGATGTGCCGCCGAATTTTAGAACAATCATGATACCAAGTTGTTTTAACCATTTAGTAATTTATATTTTAGCCAACCCGACCTCTTTTAGGGCAGCTGCATATATCTCAAGAACCCGCTTAACATCCTTCTCCTCAACTCTGTTTCGCATTTCGCTTTTTGCAGAAGCAACTATGAGCCGCTTAAGCCCTATGATGAAGCGCGGTGTAATGTCGAATAGCATGTTCTTTTCCTGCGAGCGCACTTTAAGGGCAAAGTCCTTTATGTGGCCGCTGAACTTTGCAGGGAAATCAACCCTTATTTTCCTTGCAGATTCGACATATTTTTTCATGAATGCCTCGTCCTCTTTTGTTATGTCCTTGTGCTTTTCAAGAAGCACCTCATCCGCAATATCCATGAACTCCTCTTTTCCCTGCTTTCTGACAAGGAAAACGAGGTGGAACCTTGAGAGCAGCGCAGGGTCAAACGGGAGCTGTTTTTTTATTGAATAGATGTCGTTGCCTATAATCGTGTCCTTTTTTGGGTTTGCAGAGGCAAGCACAGAGCACTTTGCAGGGAACTGGTAGCGGTGCCCGCCCTTGTCATAGCTTATGAATCCCTTTTCCATTGCATTGTAAAGGCCTGCACGATCCTCCTTTTTCATGAGGTTGAGCTCGTCAATTATTGCCATCCCGCCATCGGCAAGTGAAAGAATGCCTTTTCTTACTTCATTGCCTGAGATTGTCACTGTAAGCCCTGTGTTTGATGTGCCTGAACCGAGGCCAAACGCTGCTATCGGGGCAAGCCCTTCAGACGCGCGCAAGATGTCTGTCTTTCCTGTTCCCGGGTCGCCAAGAAGAAGCATATGGTACTGCTCTTCAGAGAACAGTTGCAGGGCAGCAGCCTTCTTTACATTGTCAAAGCCGATTATTTTCGGGGCTAAAAGAGATACTGTGTTCCGGAATGCGCTTGTCCTGAAGGATTTGACGAGCTTTTCCTGAAAGCCATGCTTTATGTTCTCTGACAGTTCAAAAACCTCTTCTCTTGCGCCTTCATCAAGAAGCACGCACACAGGATACTCAGGCACAGACGTAATCGCCCTTGAAAAGGGTGCCCTTTTCATATCAATTTTGCACTGCTTTCTTTTGGCAAGCATATTCAGGCGCGATGCATCTTCTTCGGGTATGTAGCCGGATGCATTGCTGAGCCTTCTTTTTTCATCAGCTGAAAGGGGGCGCAGGGTATAGAGAAGATGCTTGAGGTTCATGAGTTGAATTGGGGTTTTGTGTATAAATAATGTGTTATATTTAATGGCGTGCGGGCGCACGACGACATTTACGATGAACGCGAAAGGTTTAAATGCTTTTTTTACTAATCAGTGAATATCTTGGTTATAAATATCTGCCTCATTTTCCTACAATCACCCTAAACTCTTTCAATAGAGTTTTTGAGCCGAAACAGTAATTGTCATTTCGTATGATGATTAGCGGCAAGAGAAGCAAAGACAGTGTAGACAGCGCTGTTAGTGAAAACTATTTCTTAGAAATTTTGCTTTCTTTAGTGGTTGCGGAAAAATATACTCAAAAGGAGAGATGGAATTGAAAATAGGTATAGTACAAATAGGAGAATCGATGGTTGGTCCATTGAGTTTAGATAAACTCGCCAGGTGCCCAATTGTAAAAAGGG
>JAIVYS010000058.1:0-6421 GCA_048635325.1 Candidatus Bathyarchaeota archaeon | reverse complement strand
GATCAGAGAGTCCGTTGATTTAAGACCGTTATGGCCGCCATGGCCGCCACCTAGTTTAAACCGAAGTGCGCCAAACGGTAGATCAAGATCATCATGGATCACAATAACATCATCAATTTTATAAAACTTTTTAACTGCTGCAACTGAGCGTCCAGAAAGGTTCATAAAAGTGGTGGGTTTAAGTAAAAAGTGATCTTTGACTTTGAAAAGTTCGCCTTCAAATGCGGCTTTGGAGATAGTGTCATGGGAGTGCCGGGAAAGAAGTTCATCTATGACCATAAACCCGACATTATGTCGCGTCTCGGCATAGGCCGAACCGGGATTACCTAGTCCGACGATAAGCAAAATTACTTCGCTTTGATAATACTTAGCACACCGACACGATCAGTATCGACAAATGTTACGTTTTCGATAGCATCAAGGTCACGAACAAGTATAGAATCGCCAACGTCTAGTGGCTCTACATTTACAACGATAGAAGCTGGAAGTGCTTCCGGCGCAGCTTTAACAGCAAGACGCTTCTTAGCAAGATACAACATACCCTTGTTTTTAAGACCAAGTGGTGAACCAACAGTCTCAACCGGTACATAGAACTTAGTCACAACACCTGGTTGTGCAACCATAAGGTCAACGTGAAGAAGGTTTCCTGTTACTGCATGAGACTCATAGCCCTGTACAACAACATTCAACTCTTTACCGTCTACTGTAATAGCAAACGCCAAAGTATCTTTGTTACGAAGTGTACGGATATACTCATTCATTTTGAATGCAGCATTGATGTTCTCAAAGCCTTTTCCGTAAATATTCGCAATTAGATAACCATCACGGCGAAATGCTTTAACAGCTTTCTTACCAATACTCTCTCTAACTATACCTTCTAACATATTAATTCCTTAAATAAAATGAGTGGAATTATACCTATCTAATGTTTAAAATACGATAAAAAGTTACAAAGTTTATTTTAAATCAAAAACATCAACTAACGAATTTATAGAAAATGTTGTCAATGAAAATATAGGTAAATTTTGTGAGACTTGTGGTGCACAATTAACCAATGAAGACAAATTCTGTACTGGATGTGGAACAAAAGTTTAATTTTGCTTATACATTTTAACCACGATCTGCTCACTTGGTCGTCTTTGCAGTTGGCTCTTTAGAACCCTTTCCTTCAAAAATACTCCCAAGCTCAACCATCCCTGATTTCTCATGCTCCTGCCTTATTGCAGATATAAGTGCATGCGCAAGCTCCAAATTGGTTATGAGCGGCACACCGTAAGTGACGGTTGCGCGCCTCAAAAGATACCCGTCGCGTCTTTCGTCATCACCCTCTCTTTCATGGGGAATATTAATCACAATATCAATTTTTTTCTGCGCAATGTAGTCAAGTATGCAGGGATTGCCCTTTTCACTTATCTTTTTCATTGCAACAGAGTCAACGCCGTTCTTCTGCAAAAACCCGCTTGTCCCGCTTGTCGCATATATTTCAAAGCCGAGGCGCGAAAGCACCTTTGCATCGCGAAGTATTTTATGCTGGACATCATGGTTTGCAGAAATAAGTATCCTGCCGAACTCTACAGGCACCCCGAACTCAGCAGCGCGCATGGCATTTATCAGGGTCTCTGAAAAGTCGCTGCCAATGCATGCAACCTCGCCGGTTGAGGCCATCTCTATGCCAAGAACAGGGTCTGCACCGGCTATGCGCATGAATGAGAATTGAGGAACCTTGATTCCAAAGTATTTTGTCTTTGGTATTGTGCTTCCGACAAGCTTTTGCCCGAGAATGACATTTGTCGCAATTTCAATCAGGTTAACCCCGACAACCTTGCTTACAAACGGCATGCTTCGGGACGCGCGAAGGTTGCACTCAATTACAAACACCTTGTCATTCAGGACAATATATTGTATGTTGAATGGCCCTTTTATGTCAAGGGCAATAGCAATTTTTTTTGTATATGCTTTTATTCTGTCGAGCGCTTCCTTTTTCACGGTCTGCGTCGGGATGACAATGGTTGCATCCCCTGAATGCACCCCTGCATTTTCTATGTGCTCTGCGATTGCGCCGATAAGCACGTTTTTCCCGTCAGAAACGCCGTCAACCTCAATTTCCCTTGCCTTTGACATGAATTTTGAGACAACTACAGGGTACTTGCTTGAGATCTTTGTTGCCTGTTTGATGTATTTTTCAAGCTCGCGGTCATTATGGACTATTGTCATGGCCGCGCCTGAAAGGACATAAGACGGCCTGATAATGACAGGGTATTCAAGTTTTTCTGCAAATTCCAGGGCACCGGCCACATTTTCGACAGCACACCACGGCGGCTGCTTTATGTCAAGTGTGTCAAGCAGTGCAGAAAACTTTGACCTGTTTTCTGCGCCATCAATATTTTCCGGCTTTGTGCCAAGCAGCCTTATCCCGTTTTCATGAAGATTGATTGCAATGTTGTTTGGCCTCTGGCCCCCGAATGAGACTATAACCCCAAGCGGGTTTTCTTTCTCCCATACATCCAGCACAGTCTCAAGGCTCACGTCCTCGAAATACAATTTGTCTGAAATGTCATAATCTGTTGATACCGTTTCAGGGTTGCAATTGATGATTATTGCCTCGCGCCCGCTCTTTTTCACGCCCCACACACCATGCACCGAGCACCAGTCAAACTCTACAGACGAGCCGATTGAATAAGGCCCGCTCCCAAGAACAATGACCTTGTCCTTTCTGGTTTTTTTCGAAAAATCAATGTCATCCTCGCCTGCGTTGTATGTCATGAAAAGATAGTTTGTCTTTGCAGGCCACTCTGCTGCAAGGGTGTCTATCTGCTTCACATACGGAGTTATGTTTTTCTCTATCCTTTCCTGCCTTATTTCTTCCTCAGACTTTCCGACAATCTTTGCAATTCCTGCATCTGAGAATCCTGTTTTTTTTGCTTCATGAAGTGCATCGCTGTAGTTTTCCAGAAGCTTATTTTCAACATCAACAATGTTTTTTACCTTGTGCAGGAACCACATGTCAATTTTTGTGAGTTCGTATATTTTTTCAAGGCCCATGCCGCATTTCATTGCTGCTGCAACATAAAACAGCCTTTCATCAGTTGGCTCTGAAAGGTTTTTTTCTATCTTCTCAACATCAGTGCATGAGTCCTGCTTGTTTGCGACAACACCGTGCTTGAGTGGATTGCACATGCGCACAGCCTTTTGCAGTGCCTCCTCAAAGCTTCGGCCTATTGCCATCACTTCCCCGACAGACTTCATCTGCGTGCCTATGCGCCTGTCTACTCCCCGGAATTTCTTGAAGTCCCATCGCGGGACTTTTACGACAACATAATCAAGTGCAGGCTCAAAGCAGGCGTATGTTGCGAGTGTGACTGCATTTTTTATCTTGTCAAGCGTTTCTCCAATGCAAAGCTTTGTTGCGACACTCGCTATAGGATATCCCGTAGCCTTTGACGCGAGCGCACTCGAGCGCGAGAGGCGCGGGTTCACCTCAATTATCCGATAGTCAAAAGTCTTTGGGTCAAGGGCAAACTGTATGTTGCATTCCCCGACAATGTTGAGGTGGCGTATTGCGGCAAGCGCGATGCTTCTCAGGGCATGATATTCCTGGTTGTTCAGTGTCTGCGAGGGTGCAACAACTATGGACTCGCCGGTGTGTATTCCAAGGGGATCCATGTTCTCCATATTGCATATTGTTATGCAGTTGTCTGTTTTATCGCGCATGACCTCGTATTCTATTTCTTTCCATCCGCCAACATATTCCTCGACAAGTATCTGCCCAATTACACTGCCGCTGATGCCGACACCCGCGATTTCACGAAGCTCGTCCTCGTTTCGCGCAACCCCGCTGCCTTGTCCGCCAAGTGTAAATCCGGAACGAATCATTACAGGGTAGCCTATTTCTTCTGCAACTCCAAGAGCATCATCAACAGAATGCACTGCCATGCTTTTGCATACACTGAGGCCTGCTTCTTCCATTGCCTGGCGGAACAGCCTCCTGTCCTCTGAAATCTTTATGCTTTCAATTGATGTTCCGAGGACTTTTATGTTGTATCTTGAAAGAATTCCCCTGTCATAGAGCGCGACCCCGCAGTTGAGCGCAGTCTGCCCCCCGACACTGAGAAGTATGCTGTCAGGGCGCTCTTTTTTTATCACGCGCTCAACAGACTCAGGCTTCACAGGAAGAAGGTATATTTTTGACGCCATTGCAGGGTCTGTCTGTATTGTGGCAATATTCGGGTTGACAAGAACAGTCTGGATTCCTGCTTCGCTGAGAGCCTTCAGTGCCTGGCTCCCGGAAAAGTCGAACTCCCCTGCCTCGCCTATCTTGATTGCGCCGCTTCCAAGGACAAGGACTTTCTTTATCTTCGCGCATCCCTTTTTTTTGCCAAGTAAGTCCTGCATAAGCACCACTATTTTACTGCCCTCAAAAACTCGTCAAACAAATAATTTGTGTCCTCAGGGCCGGGCATAGCTTCCGGGTGGAACTGGACTGAAAAAACAGGCATGGTTTTGTGCCTTATGCCCTCGTTTGTCCCGTCATTTGCATTAACGAACCACTCGGCAATGTCTTTTGGAAGTGTTTTTTTGTCAACAGCATACCCGTGGTTCTGGGTTGTTATGTATGTTCTCCCGGAAAACACATCCTTGCATGGCTGGTTCTGGCTGCGGTGGCCGTACTTAAGCTTGTATGTGTCTGCCCCGAGTGCAAGTGAAAGAATCTGGTTGCCGAGGCATATCCCGAAAACAGGCAGTTTTGTTGCAACAAGCTTTTTCACGTTTGAGATTGTCTTTTTCAGGACCTTCGGGTCGCCCGGGCCGTTTGAGATAAGAATGCCGTCAGGCTCTTCTTCAAGTATTTTGTCAAAAGGATAATCATACGGCACAACAGACAGCCGGGTGTTTCTCTCAAGAAGGCTGCGCAATATGCCTGCTTTTGCCCCACAGTCAATTATAACAATGTTTTTGTTACCGCGCCCGATTCGCGCCACTTCTTTTGTAGAGACTTCGCCGACAAGGTCTTCGTCATTCGGGTTTGTTGCAGTTTTCAGCTCTGATGCTAACTCGTCCATATTCGGGTTTTCAGGGCATATTACGCCCATCATACTGCCGCGCTCGCGAATCAGCTTTACTAATTTGCGGGTGTCGATACCTTCAAGGCCGCATTTTTTCTCTTCAAGAAACCACTCATCAAGGGTCTTTGCACAGTTCCTGTGGCTCGGATGCCTGCAAAGCTCTGAAACAATGTATGACGTGACTTTTATGCTGTGTGACTCAAAGCCGACAGGAATCCCGTTTTCATCCAGGGCGTATTTTGGAACCCCGTAATTGCCGATAAGCGGGTAAGAAGAAACAAGAATCTGGCCTGTGTATGACGGGTCTGTCAGGGCCTCGACATAGCCGACCATGCCTGTGTTGAACACTACCTCTCCAAAGACCTTTTTTGGAACCCCAAAAATTTTTCCTTTGAAGGAGGTGCCGTCCTCAAGAAGTAAAACCGCCTCTTGCATGTGTTTTTTAGAATCTGAGCTTAACAAATAAACCCACGTCTTATTTACGACGTGAAAGTATATAAATCATTAGCTGTTGTCACTTTCAGCCTGATTATACAAAAGAATTGGAAGGGCTTTTCAGGTTCTCCGATGGTTTGTCTCGAAAGTGTTATGAGCATGTCGGTTTTGGCACCAATCGGTGAAGCAAATTTTGAAAATCTCACAAGGCACTTGATTAAGCTTTTCAAACTTTTTGGACGCTTCAGCTCGCGCGGACTTGCGAGCATGCCTCGCGCGGCTTCGCTCACCGAAAATCCTGAAAATCTACTATGCTTTTGGTTAAGCTTTTCAGGCTGTTTAGTGGCTCGCCTCGTAAATGGTGCGAGCACGTCATTTACGGACTCGCACACTAAACATAGCGAGGAGAGGATTTGAACCTCTGACCTTTGGGTTATGGGCCCAACGAGCACTCCAGGCTGCTCTACCTCGCTGTCAGAAAACAGAATTTATGTTATAAAGCGTCTTTTAAATAGTTTTATGATGCAGCACCTTGATTTTATAGGACATAATTGTTAGTTCTATTCGGTAACTATATTGCGATATAATTTAAATTATTCGAACTATGTATTCGAATGGAACAATATATTGGAGACGCGCTCAAGATCGCAATATATGAAAGCATATTTACTGATTGCATTATTCGTTTTGTCGGAGCCGCATTATTATTGAATGATGAAACGGGAAGTAAATCAATAATATATCAAGGACACAACGGAAACGAAGAAGACTCATGTATTGCTAAAGATTATTGCAGGCGCGAAGCACGCCAGGAGCGCATATCTTCAGTCCTGTCGCAATACAAAGATCTTGAACTGGGAAAAGATGAGCTTAGAGCCCACGTTGCTTTTGAACTTTTCAAAAAAGCTCAAACTTCTTCATTC
>JAIVYS010000057.1:0-6744 GCA_048635325.1 Candidatus Bathyarchaeota archaeon | reverse complement strand
TCCGTGGAATCTGCACGCGATAATCTACAGTTTCATCTTTTCCTTTTGTTTTGAATGTGTAATACGGGTCAATCCCTATTTTTTTGAGAGTCTTTCTCAGGAGGCATGATTCGTATTTTTTGCTGTTGTAATAGGTGAAGACCTGCTGGTTGTAGATATTGATGCCGACATTCTTTATTTTCTTAAGGGCATTTAGTGAATCAGGCGTGGCTTCTGTCGGGTGTTCAAAGTGCGTAACTACTGACAGCTCTTTTTCCCCAAGTTCGTGGTATTTCGAGATGGTTTCAACAAACTTGCCTGTAATTCGCTGCGGCATTGTGACAGGTATTCTTGTGCCAATCCTTATTCTTTCAACATGCCTGATTGCAGAGACTCTTGAAATGACCCAATCAAGAATTGTGTCATTTAATGTCAGCGGATCACCGCCGGTAATAAGGACTTCAGTAATGCTTTTGTTTTTATCAATCCATTTTATGGCCTTATCCATTGTTTTTTTGGAGAATACTGCACTTTCTATGTCTGTGATTTCCCAGTTCCTCTGGCAGTAAACACATATCTGGGGGCATGAGTCAAATGGCTTGAGAATTACAATCTGGGGGTATCTCCGGGTTATGCCTGCTATCGGGCTTGAGGATTTCTCGCCCATGAAATCAAGGTTTGTGCCCTGCCTTTTGCTTTTCTCAAAGTTTTTGCAGTATGTTTCGCTCGGCAAAACCTGCGCCCTGATTGCATGGTCGTATTTGCGTGTGTTTTTATGGTCAAAAAGCGAAAGATAATAGGGGGTTATATGAAACGGGATACCGAACCTTTTTGCAGCCTTAAGCCCTTTTAATTCATCATCGCTTAACTTTACAAGTTTTTTCAGGGTATTGGTGTCCTGTATAATGTTTTTCAGGTGCCATCTGTAGTCCTGCCAGTCTTTTTCAGTTGCCCTGAAGAATCTGAGTATGCGCTTTTTGTTCTCTTCTCTTTCTTTTACAAGCCCGTTGTCAAGCCCTGTTTTGTAGCGCCTGAAGCATTTTTCCATTGTTTTGGCATACTGGTCAAGAGAATTCGTGCGCTCGAGCGCAGCCTTGCGCCCGTTCATTTTCATGAATGCGGGAGCGTTTTTCTCTGCATACATGCCTGAATTGCAGTTTATGCCCCTTAAGAGAAAAATAAATTCAATGATAAAGCCCGGGCTTAGCTTTGACGGGCTGATTTTGTTGTTCGCGGTTTTGTATAGCAGCTTCAAAGCAGAAAATTTTGTGATTTTTTCGTTCTCAGAGCGCATTATGTTTTTGAAGACCCTGATGCATTCCTTGGCATTGTTTTTTTCAAGCAGGTTTATGTCCTTGAAATGCCTGTCTGAATATATGTTGTAAAGGTGCCTCTCAATGCTGTTTACGTGTTTCATCAGCTTGTCTCGCGCATCGTGCAGGCTTTTGCATGAGCGAAGGATCATGAATGCCTGAAGGTCAGAGTTCCATAATGTTTCCAGAAGCTCTTTGTTGTTGTATTTGAGTAGGTCTTTCATGCCATATCTCTCCCTGCATTGGCAGGTAAGCCAATTTATTAGAGTAGAATTTGTGTTTTCACTAATACTTGGAATATAGCCTTTTTATAAGTACAATTAGTGGGAAAATAGGTCTTTTGTACTAAGAGTTTCTTACAAAGATGGGTTAAGAAAAAAAATATAACACGTAAGCAAAAATCTGCCTGACATCATTTTTTCTCAGAACTCTCTTTCACAGGCGCTTTGGCTACTGGTTTTTCTTCTTTTGGCTTTTCAGCAACTTCAGCTTTTTCAGCAGGGGGCTTTACATCCTTCTTTTCAGCCTTTACCGGCTCTTTATCTGCTTCCTTCACCGGCTTTTCTTCTTTTACAGGAGCCTTTTCCTCTTTTTTAGCTACCGGCTCTGCTGGTTTCTTTTCAGCTTTTTCTTCTGGTTTTGTCGGCTCGGTTTTCTTTTTCTCGTCTTTAGGCTTTGCTTCCTCTTTTGCAGGCTCTTCCTTTGGCTTCTCTTCTTTCTTTGTTTCCGGCTTTTTCGGAAGCTCAAACTTCACTCCTGCAAGCTCTGCCCAGAAAACATCATCTTTTTCCTTTACAATCTGTATCTTTACTGACCTTGGCGGGTTTTTTGCGCCCCGTGCCCAGATTTCCTCATTCAGTTGAAGGGCGACCTTTGCGGTCTTTGCGCCTTTATGGCGTTTTAGGTATTCCTTTATAACATAGATTGACTTCTTTGCGCGCTTTTTGTATGCTGCATTCCATGCAGGGGTCAGGTTTACAGTATAAATTTTCTCATCAGCCATTTAACACACCACTTACGCGTCTATTTTTCCGCGCCTTCTCCAGTGCCTGTCAGCGAAGCGTTTCACTGCGCGAAACTTTGCGCGCCCAAGGCCGAAGACCTTGAGGTCAACCCAGCGCGGCGCAGGCGAGCTTTTCCTGGCTGCCTTTGCAAGTTTCTGCTTTTTTCCGTGAGTCTTGTGAACAGACATTTAATCACTTTGGTTTTCTTACGATTTTTGTTTCTTTTTTAAGTATCAGTTTATCGAGCATTTTTTTGAAATCCGCATCGGTTAAAGGGGGCTTTATTTGCCCTGCCCTGTACATCTCAAGCAGATAAAGCTCGATTTGATGCGCCATCTCAGGCTTTATTGCCCTTATATTTGACAGGCGCTGCATCGCATCTTTGCTCAGGATTTGAGAGATAAGCTTTTTTATCTCAAAAGCCATTGATTCTGCCTGGCGCGCCTGCTCCATTTGGGCATGCGTGTTTTGCATTGCAGAATATTCCTGCATTTTTTTCCTGCGCAGAGCCTCTAATTCATCCATAAGATTCATTTTGCTGATTCTTTTGCAATCTTCTGTGATGTGTTGTCAAGAAGCTTTCTTCCGGCAGGGGTTATTTCCCGTCCTTTCTTTCCTTTTTTGACAAGACCTGCCTCTTCCAGTTGCTGAAAGCCTTTTCGGATTATGTTTCCGGATGCCCTGGTGAACCTTTCAGGCTTGTAGCCACGGTTCTTTGCGCCGCCATAGACCGTCCTGAGCCTTGAAACACCAACCGGCTCAAGATACGCCTTGCGCAGGATTGATGCGCATCGCATATACCACCAGTCCGGGTCGTCCGGCATCCTTTCTGCGTGCGTTCCTGTCTTAACAAAAGCAGTCCACGCCGGAGGTTGAATGCTCTCTGTTTTTCGCAATTCCTCTGCAATTGCTGAAACAAGTTTTCCTGAATCTACGTCATATGTGGTTGTCATAATATCACAATATTTTTCCAGAAAATTATGGCTTTTCTGATGTGCCGGTACCAATGTTTGCTGCTTAAGCTTTTTAAGCTTTATGAGGCATTGCGGACAGCTTTTTAATGAGCGCACAATCTTTATATAGTAGCTTGGCTCATATTCTGTTTATGCGTTCAAAATACATTCTGGCAGTTGTTTTAGTTTTGGCTGCGCTTGTTTCAGGTTGCATATTTGACAAACAGGATGCGCCGCCATTAGAGCCGTTGGATGAAAGCGCAATATCTTCTGTTGGCGCAGATTTGGACACTATTGTTTCTGACCTGGAAGAATCATCCCGGATAGCGGCGGAGCTTGAAGATGACATAAATATAGATGAGTTGGAGCTTGTCCTTGAGTGAGCGTGATAATAATGAATTCAAAATATCTTTTTACAGCATCTTTTCTATTTGTAGTGCTTGCATCAGCCCTTTTTGCATCAGCCAATACACCTGCATTGACTTCAGCAGGAGGTGCAGGCAACGCAACACCCCAACCCGTTTTAATATCTGCCGACAATGCCACTGATTCTGCAGCGATTGCAGTTTCCAACAGGGTAGCTGTGTTAAGGGCACAGTACCAGCGCGCAAAAGTCAATTTTGTGCAGGCCCGTGAGATGTACACAATTGCAAAACAGAAAGTCGTCAGGGTCAGGGCAGAATATAATGACACAAGGACAAAATGGATCAATGCAAAGAAAGCGTATATTGCCGCTGCTAACAGCACAAATGCCACTGAAATGAAAAAGGCTGCTGTCGGGAAAGGGCAGGCGTTTCTGCAAAAACAGATAGAGCGCATGATTTCGCACCTTGAGCTTGTGAGGAGCAAGGTTGAGAGCATGGAAGTTCTCGGGGATGAGGAAAAAATATTGATATTAGCAGACCTTGATGTAGACATTGCCACACTGGAAGAGATTAAGGCAAGGGCAGAGAATGTCACTGACGCGGCTGAGCTTCGAAACCTGTCTATAGAGGTAAAGGATGCATGGCTTGACTCGAGAAAAGGAGTTGCAAGGGCAGTTGGCAAAATAGAGCGCGCCCACGAAGAGAACGTGGTTGAACAAGTCCAGAATTTTACGCGACGCATTGAAAACGCAATGTTCCAGCTTGAGAAACGCGGCATTGACACTGTAGAGGCAAATGCTCTTTTGGATGCCTACAAGAACCATCTCCAGCTTGCAAAAGACGAGCTTGACGCTGCAAGGGAACAGTTTGCAGCAGGCAATGTAACAGAGGGCAGGAATCATGTCAGGGCATCACACAGGCATGTTGTTGAGGCGCATAGTGAGCTTAAGGGTGTCGTGCGCGAGATAAGAAATGCCATAAAAGAAGCAAGGCGCTTGGCACAGTAATGGTGTGCATACTTCTCTGAAAAAATAGCCAGAATTATTTAACTAAAATATCAATTACAATCCTGTATTGCCTGACACCTATGTTTCCGCATCTTCTTGCCAGTATGATTTTGCACTTTTTTTCGGCAGCTTTACATTCTTTAAGAACCTTCTTTTTCAGGGATTCTGTTTCTTCCTCGCCTGCAAAAGAATAAAGGTGTATTGTCCCGCCTGCATTTATCTTTGATAGCGCGAGCCCAAGAAAAGCAGGCGCATCCTTTGGCGCGGGCATGACAATGCGGCTGAACTTATCTTTAAGTAAAGGGACAGCCTTCGCAACATCTCCTTCAAGTATTGTTATCCTGTCTTCAACACGGTTTATTTTTACATTGTCCTTAAACATCATTATAGCATCAGGATTTATTTCAACAGCAGTGATTTTTACATCTTTCTTTTTAGCAATGGCGATAGGAAATGGCCCTGCTCCGGCAAACATGACAAGAATGTTTTCACCGCTCTTTACAAGCCCTGTAATGCGCGCCCTCTCTCCTGAAAGCTTTCCTGAAAAGTACGTTTTAGCGAGGTCTATTTTAAGCCTGCAGCCCGACTCAGTGTGTATTGTTTCAGTAAGTGTTTGCGGTTCTGCCCACTTTGGCGCATTGGGAAAATCGCGCTCTTCGTGCGCAAGAACTTTGTATTTTGGAATCCTATACTTTCCCTTTACATCCCCTGTCTTCAGGAGAACGACACGAACGTTTTTCTGTGCCTGAAGTATGGCATTGGCTATGTCTTTGGCGTATTTTTTGGCGTCATCAGGCTCAATGATGGCGATGTCACCGACAACCTCGAACGCGCGAGCGATAGATTCAAGATCCTTTTCAGGCAACGTGTTCTTTAGAAGTTCCTTAAAGTGCATGAGTTGTATTGGGCTTTAATGCTTAAACCTTTTTGTTCCGTACACTGCGATTGCAATGCATATTACAAGCAAGGTCATGAACGCAGTCCAGCTAAGGCATGGCGTTGTGCTGAAGAACCCACTGCTTTTGTGGACGATTTCAACATTCAGTTCTGCGTATTTTTTATAGTGTTCTTCATCAGGGCCAATATATAGTTTGTAGTTCCCTGTCTTTGCCCCGAGGATCTCTATGCTTGCAGTTTTTGTTTCATAGGGACCTACAACAATGTTCAGGTCATGCCTGTGGTCGTCTGTCTTGTGCCCTGTAAACCATGCCCAGTTTTTCAAGGCATCAGAGCTATCTATGTGCAGGGGCAACTCAATAGATACAGGCTTTTTGTTTGTTATTGTCATTATGATACGAACTGTTTTACCGAAGCGGACAGTTGCATGTGCAACACCATCGGTTGAGCCTTTCAGGTCGAATTCCACAGAAGGAGTGCCTGCGTTACTGCAAATGCCCTCTACACAATCAGCAAGGCACTCAGGGGATGCATCGCAGGCACATCCATAGGGTTTTTTTACATCATAAAATAAGGGTCCCTTGATTGTTTCGCAATTCCCTGCATTGTCACAGGAATAATACCAGAATGCCTTGTCTAATTCAGAAGTGCATGGAATTGTAATTATTGAGCAGTTTGAGTCTATGTTGGGATCAAAGCTACAGTATGTTGCAGTGCATGACTCGTCTTTGCATATTGTTGTTATTTTGCAGCCAGAGTATGCATCTGTGCAGCCAGGGGAAAATGTTGTGTCATTGCCTGCATGAGTCGGATTTTCAAGGGCACAGTCGTTGCATGCAGTACTCGGAAAGCTCTTGTCAATCTTTACTTCCCTGCTCACAATTGCATATACAGTCCCAAAATTATCAATGAATTGATACCTAAAATAAGTTGTTCCTTCCGTACTTATGGTGACTGGAACAGTGTACTCTGTTGACGGAATGCATGTGTCCACAGTGTCCATGCAATATTTTGTTGATACAAGTCCCGGGGGTGACGGGAGGTTTGAAATAGTGAGTATTATTGTCCGGTCTGCAGTTTGCCAGATTCCGTCCTTTGCTTCATAATTATCAGAAATTGTTGCAGGGAGCGGGGTAAAGTCAAACGCCCCAAAAGAACCGCTCGTGCCTGTCATATATGTCCCGCTGTTTTGGGGATAATTGCTGCTGTACAAGCCGACTTTATAC
>JAIVYS010000056.1:0-6827 GCA_048635325.1 Candidatus Bathyarchaeota archaeon | reverse complement strand
GCTCGCCCGAGGTTCCGACCTCGATTCTTTTTGCAGCGATTGCGTCAATTTCATCAATGAATATAATTGAGGGCGCCTTTTCGCGCGCAAGGTCGAAGATAGACTTCACGAATTTTGTCCCCTCGCCTATGAACTTCTGCACAAGCTCAGAGCCGACAATCTCGATAAATGTCGCGTGAGTCGTTGCAGCAGCAGCCTTTGCAAGAAGCGTCTTTCCTGTGCCCGGAGGGCCGTGAAGAAGTATGCCTTTAGGTGGATCTATACCGACTTTCATGAAAAGATCCGGGTGAAGAAGCGGCATTTCAAGAACTTCTTTCATTTCCTCAACCTGGCTTTCAAGGCCGCCGACAGTCTTCCACGACATTTTCGGTTTTTCTATTATTACATAGTTTGAGACATCAAAATGCTTTGAAACCCCTATTTTTTTTACAACAACAAGAGACTTCTGCTCAATAAGCACACGGTCGTGAATCTTTAGTTTCCCCTCAAGCTCGCGTGCGACCTTGACGTAAAAGTCCCCTCCATTGAGCCTGATGACCACTTCCCCCGGAGACATTATGTCAACTATTGTACTCACGAGAAAGGGCATGTGCTGGTATTTTGAAAGTTCGTTTCTCAACTCGTCAACAGTGTTCTTTAAAAGGGCGTTCTCCTCATCAATTGTGAGCGCGCCCGGGATTATGCCTTCAATCAGTGTTTCTCCAGCTTTTGCAGATTCCATAAAAAACATTGATGCGGATAGTATATATAATTATTCGAAAGGGTGTTAAGGCAGGGCAAAAACATTCTTTTTTGCCGAAAACCACAGTTAGCTTTATAAGCTTGCATTCAGAATGAAATGGAATTGTTGTTGTGTAACTGCGCATTCTGATATGCATTAAGGCAATAAGGAAGGTATTTAAAACTTAAACACACAATAATCGGGCTTATGCGTTGTTTTGCGCGTAGTTTGAGCACATATTAATTTAGTTGAGGTGTATAGAGATGGCTGACAAAAAACCGCACATGAACCTTGTGACCATCGGTCACGTAGATGCTGGTAAATCGACTCTTGTCGGAAGACTGCTTTGGGATACAGGAAATGTTCCTGAACAGGAAATGAAAAAAATCGAAGAAAAAGCAAAAGAGCTCAAGAAAGAGTCATTCAAATTTGCTTTCCTTATGGATACTGTCAAGGAAGAGCGCGAGCGCGGTGTTACAATTGACATCATGCACAAGCGCTTTGACACACCTAAATATTATTACACAATAATCGATGCTCCAGGGCACCGTGACTTTGTCAAGAATATGATTACCGGCGCAAGCCAGGCAGATGCTGCAATTCTTGTGATTGCAGGAAAATCCGGTGTCGAGTCGCAGACAAAGGAACACGTTTTTCTTATCAAGACACTTGGCCTCAAGCAACTCATCATTGCAGTAAACAAGATGGATGACCTGAAATATGATGAGGCAGCATACAAAAAGATAAAGGAAGATGTATCAAAGCTTCTTTTGAGTGTCGGGTTCAAGCCTGACACAGTTCCTTTTATACCACTCTCTGCATGGGTTGGGGATAACATTGCAAAGAAGTCTGAGAACACTCCTTGGTACACAGGAAAAACACTTCTTGAGGCACTGGATGACTTTACAGTCCCTGAAAAACCAACTGACAAGCCACTTCGGCTTCCGGTTCAGGATTCATACACCATAACCGGTGTCGGAACAGTTCCTGTCGGAAGAGTTGAGAGCGGCGTAATCAAGCCGAACGACAAAATAATCTTCATGCCTTCAGGCAAGATAGCTGATGTCAAGTCAGTTGAGATGCACCATGAGCAGATGTCGCAGGCAGTTGCAGGAGACAACATTGGCTTCAATGTTCGCGGCCTTGGAAAAGATGATGTCGGCCGTGGTGATGTTGCAGGCCATGTAAACGATCCTCCTACAGTTGCAGAGGAATTTACTGCGCAGATAATCGTCCTGCAGCACCCTTCTGTAATCACAAAGGGATACACTCCTGTTTTCCACGTGCACACAGCGCATGTTGCGTGCCAGATTACAGAGATTGTAAAGAAAATCAACCCGGCAACAGGCGAGACTGTTGCAGAGAACCCTGATTACATCAAGGCAGGTGACGCAGCGGTCATCAAATGCAAACCAAAGACTCCGCTCGTTATTGAGAAGCAGACAGACTTCCCGCAGCTAGCAAAATTCGCCATGCGTGACATGGGACAGACAATTGCTGCAGGAATGTGCATAGACCTTGTGCCTGCAAAGAAAGAAAAATAATCAGACAACTTTAGGGGTGCTTGAGCACCCCGCTTTTTGGTGTTATGATGCAAATCGCACGCGTTAAATTGAGTGGAACAAACTACGGAGACCTTGAAGAGGTTTCGCGCCATATAAAGCAGATTGCAAGCAAATTTGGCGCAAGCGTAGCAGGGCCTATACCGCTCCCGACAAAAAAACTCAAAATCTCAACAAGGAAAGCTCCGTCAGGGGACGGCACTGAAACATACGAGAAGTGGGAGCTTCACGTCCACAAAAGAGTTGTTGATGTCGGAATGAACGAGCGCGCACTGCGCCAGATAATGCGTGTTGATGTGCCTGATTCTGTGAATATTGAGATTGAGCTGAAAGAGTAGTGTGTCTTTCTGAGCCTTAATTGAAGAATATTTAATGATTCTTTGTCTTATAGATGTTATGCAGGTTCTTCTTAAGATTCATTCTTTTCCTGAAGGCAATGTTGTCGCTCTTTGCGACAAAGATATTCTTGGCAAACGATTCGAAGAAAAAGAACTTGTTCTTGATATAGATAAGGATTTCTACGAGGGCGAGAAAGCATCCAAAGAAGATGTCTTCAAAGCACTTGGGGAGTGCGTAAGTGCAACAATTGCCGGAAACGAGGCTGTGGCTCTCGCGCTTGAGTGCGGAGTCCTTACAGAGGCAGGAGTGAAGGACGTTTTAGACATTAAACACGCTATGATGTTTCGCATTTAAGCTAAAGAACGCCACACAACTTGTTGCTTTCTGGGATTTATCGTTGTGTGCATTCCTTGTTTGTACGGTTATTATGTAGAATGTGTTACTGTTGCAGAGAGTATTCTAAGGGTGTTCTTGAACATTTCTACTTCCCACAAAGCACGTTGTGTAGTAAGATACAGTCCTTCATTTAGAGCATATTTTGTATGCTGTGGGGTATCTGGGTATATTTTTTCTTGCAATATGTCTGCGGAATCTCCCCAACAGATATCCATTCCTGTTTTATTTGTGCCGTAAACCGAAATATCTACCTTTGGGTTGCTGGTTGGACTCCGCATAGTAGCAACCCATTTAGGAACAATTTCCATATCAACACCGCCGCTAAAATACAGTATTTTAATACTACAAAGTAGTTATTTATATATTTATACACTCTTTTGCTCTACAGAACTCAACTAAACATCCTCTTTCGCATTTAAAGATGGTGAATAAAATACTCCTATGAATTCAAAGTTCTGCCCTTCATGCGGCAGGGATGCTGATGAGCTTTTTAACGGCCTTTGCAAGCGCTGTTTTTCAGGCAAGGTAAAACTGCTTGAAGTGCCTGATAAAATAGAAGTCAAATATTGCGACTGCGGCAGAATCAATGTTCGCAGGAAGTGGAGGCATTACGAAACCATTGGTGCTGCCATAAAAGACGCAGTTGTATCCAATGCAAAGGCGTTCAAAGGAGCAAAGATTTCTGCAGATTTTAGAACACCCTCTGTTATGGAGTCCATAAAGATTGCAGTCACTGTATCAGCAGAGGCTGTTGTGAATGGAAAAACAGTGTCTGAATCAAAGGATATATTTGTCTACATATCGCGCCAGGCATGTACTGTGTGCGGAAAAAGGCGCGCAGGGTATTATGAGGCAATAATCCAGATACGCGGGGCAAAAAAGGATGAGGTTCTTGCGCTTGTGCGCTCTGAACTTGAGATTATGTTTGTTGATGACGAGTCTTCTTACATCTCAAGGGTTGAGGAGAAAAAAGAGGGCCTTGATGTGTATGTGGGCGCAAAAATACCTGCAAGAAAGGCAATTGAGAAAGCCAAAAAGATATATAATGTAGAGACAAAGAGGTCTTATAAACTCGCTGGCACAAAAAACGGGAAACCGGTGTCAAGAGAGACAATGCTTTTGAGAATAAAAGAGGGGATATGATTGGTATTTAATCGATTTAAGAAACGCCCAAAAGGCGCCACTTCAGAAGAATACGTGGGGCGGATTCCGACACCACGAGGCGCCCAGACAATGGGCGTTGTAGAGTCGCGCCTTGGCTTTGGAAAGATGCGCGTTGTATGCGCTGATAAGAAGCTTCGCATCTGCAGGGTTCCTGGCAAATACAAAAGGCGGATATGGCTTCGCGAAGGGGATATTGTTCTTGTAGAGCCCTGGGAGCTTGAAGGCGACAAGAAAGGGGACATCATAGTGAAATACAGGCCCGCACAGGTTGGTATGCTGCGCAGGCAAGGGCTTCTGGATGAGTTGGGTGTTTAAGGCAATATGCTTGAAGAAATAGAACAGGATTTGAGTGAACAACGCAGATTAGCAACTGCAGAGTTATATTTGGGTTTACCTGATATAGACATTCGCGGAAAATTTGAACTCGCATATAAGGCATTACAGTCATTAGATAATGCATATGTGAAAGAGCGTTTGAAAGACATCAATCCTGAAGAGGTATCCAAAGCAGGGCTAAGAAACTTAGAAAATACTCTTGCAGCATATAGGTTTTTCCCTGAAGATTTTTGTTAAGAATTTTAGACGGGCGCCCCGAGTAATATTGCACATAACACAATATTATATTTACTATCCCAAATATTATTATGTCCGAAAGAATACGAAAAGACTCAAACGACCGGAAGACAGTTGCCGGCGCGCTAGACTTCTCAACAGCAAAAACCATCTACAAATTGATTGAGCGCAAGGAAATTGATGCAATTGAGGGTATAATTGAGGAAGGAAAAGAGTCTATAATTATTCTTGCAACCAAAGACGGTAAGAAAAGGCTTATCAAGGCATACAAGATCAATGCATCCAATTTCAACAATATGAAGAAATACATTACAGGGGATGTGCGCTTTCGCGGCGTAAAAAGCACTAAGCGCGCAATAGTCTATGCATGGTGCAAAAAGGAGTTCTCAAACCTTGCGCGCGCAAAAAAAGCAGGCGTAACTGTGCCTGAGCCTTATGCATTTTTGAACAACATC
Source organism: Candidatus Bathyarchaeota archaeon (assembly GCA_048635325.1). Classification (GTDB taxonomy): domain Archaea; phylum EX4484-52; class EX4484-52; order EX4484-52; family B79-G9; genus JAFCBV01. The sequence continues at coordinate 1,617 of JAIVYS010000056.1, read as the reverse complement.
CTTGTGCTTGAGCACATAGGAAAGGATGATATTGCGCCTCCATTGAACAAAGCGCATATAAAAGACCCTAAAAAAGTATTTGATACAATAATCAAAGAAACAAAAAAGCTTTACAAAGACGCCGGGCTTATACATGCTGATTTGAGCCAGTTCAATATACTCATGGACGACGGAAAGGTTGTCCTGATTGATTTTGGGCAGGCAACGCTTCCAACACACCCGTATGCGGACGAGTTTCTTGAAAGGGATGTTCGAAATGTCTGCAACTATTTCTCAAAACTTGGCGTCAGGTGTGACGAGAAAAAGGTTCTTGAGCAAATAAGGGGCTAACGCTTTTTCTTTTTTCCTGTTATTTTCGCGCGCTCTATATAGAAAGACGTATATGCAAGTGCAGACAGGGGCTGAACGAGCAAAAGCGAGATAATTATCCATACTTTTGGAACATAGCTGACTATGAGGTCTGCGGCAAAGAAGACAAGCACAAGCGCAAGGAACTGGATGTAGTTGCCCCTTACAATAGCATAGCTTTTTTTGACAGCGTCTATCGCTCTCTCGCCGCTGACAACAACGGCCTGATTAATCAGGGAAAACAGCAGCGCGAAAAGCAGGAAAATAATCACTTCAATGGTTAGTACTGTATCCAGTAACGCAATATTTCCGGCAAGAACAGCAATTGTCGGGATAAATAATACTGCTGCACCCACAAGAAGCACAAGGACTGCAAAAAGCTGTGCACCGATTACTGTTTTGTATTTTTCTTTTGCGACTGAGAACATTGTATCGATTTTTGCCTTCTTTTTCCCAAGCGCGTCCCTGTAAACGCCAATAAGCCCTGCACGAAGCGCAAGGGCAACAAAAACCGTTATTATGAATACAAGGCCTGAAAGGATAAAATAAGGCGATGCCATGATTTGAGGCGCATATTCTTCGATTATGTTTCCTTCTGCATCCACAAAAGGCATGGCACTTAAAGCCAGCCCGCCGGCAACCAATAACATCATCCCAAGAATGATTGCGGCTGCAATCAAATGCGCGCCTATGATTGTCCAGAAATTTTTCTTGTATGCGTTCCACGCGTTTTTAATGTGTTCTGTAAGCGCCATACGAATTATTCACCATTGTATCTTATAAAGACAACTGTCAATCAGGCAGAAATCTATCTCCTGAGAAACGCCATTATCTGATCCTGCACTGCGGCAAGCCCTTGTTTTTGCGGCTCTTCGCCGCATAGGTAACCTGCGAGCTGCACTATTGATTTTGCAGTCCTGTTTTTTGGTGCGTGCATCACAAGCGGTGTGCGATGGGCTATTGCCTCGCGCACTTTCCTGTGGTCATGAAGCGTTGCAAGGACAGGCATCTCTGTCATGCTTTCTATAGACTCTTGTGTAAGCTCATGGCCCTCGCGCATGACCCTGTTAAGCACAAGGCCGAGAACTTCTTTTCCCTTTCGCTCTGCCAGCTTTTTTGCAGCAACAGCGTTTGCCACAGCAGGGTGCTCCGGGTTGGTCACTATGATGACTGCATCTGATGATTCAACAGCAGCCTCAACTTCTTTGTCTGTGCCTGCTGCTGAGTCTATGAGTATGAAGTCATTCGCGCCGATAGATCGGAAGAGCG
>JAIVYS010000055.1:0-6775 GCA_048635325.1 Candidatus Bathyarchaeota archaeon | reverse complement strand
GCCTGCGCGCATTGTGCGTGAAAGCTTGAATGTGTCAAGCTGTGAAAATTCAGTCCATAGCCCTGCTTTTCGTATAACCATCTCAACCTCGCCGCGGTCAAGGTCTGTCCTGCTTGGAAAAGATACATTAGGATAAACCCTCAGCTTTGCAATGACATCAGAGCCTGCAACATTTTCCACATTCTGCTGTTTGGCATAGTCAAACAGCTTGTTTCTTGCATCAGAAAGTTCGCGCTCTGCATCTGATTTCTTCTCATTCAGGTGGTGGTACTCATTCACAAGGCTCACGCCGTCCTCTTTTTTGTATTCCTCGGGGGTTAGGGCATTCACAGCATAAAGGTGCTTCTTTCGGGGGCAGATTGGGCCAAACTCGCACCAGCTGCAAAGCGCAGACTCTTTGGCCTCAAACTCTTTTGCAGACTCTATTGTATCAATCCGTTCTGCAGTCTCTTTTTTCAGTGCTTCAAGCTCTTCGTCTGTCCGGCTTGAGCGCATTTCCTGGTTAAATGCCAGAAAGTGCCAGACAAGCTCTATCTTTTTTGCCTGCGGGTACATTTTCTTTACAGCAATAGCGTACAAGGCAAGCTGGCGATCCTGGTGCAGCATTTCCTGTGCCGGGAGGTGCGCGCCTGTCTTGTAGTCATGTATTTCAAAAAGATTGTCACCATTGCATGAAAGGCGGTCAATGTAGCCGCGAAGCTTGTATTTTCCGTCGCCGTTCAGGTCGAGAGTAACAAGAGTCTCAAGCCCGAGTGTCTTTGTCTGGTTGAACGGAGCGTTCTTGTTATAGTATTCTGTGATAAAGTGCACGCCCATGTCGTAATAGTTTTCTTTGCTGAAATCCTTTCGGACAATGACAATTTCGTCATTGCATTGCTTTTCCCACTCGCTTTTGAAATAAGCCAGAAGCTCCTCAAGGGTTGTGTTTTTCTGGAATTTTTTGTTCTGGTACAGCTTTTCGAGAGCTTCGTGCACACGGCTGCCTAGAAAAGCCTCAATTGTCTGTTCTGTCTCTGCTTTTAGCTTGTCAATGTACTTGTACTTGAATTTCAGTGCGCACTGCTCAAAGCAGGATAATCGGGAGTGGGAGTATATTGGCATCTTGAAAAAACCTCACAAATTTCTTTTTTCGAGATGGCAAGTTGCACAAACATCATTGTTCGAAGCCATGAATCAATTGTACTTTGACGATTTATAAATTTGCGCATAGTAGTGTGCCGAAAGATAGTGTCATTTTTTAATAACTTTAACCACCTCATATAGTGTGTTATACATGAAACGCATAGCAGTAATAAACAGGAAAAAATGCAGGCCTGACAAGTGCGACCAGCCATGCATACGCTTTTGCCCGCGCGTACGTAGCGGGGACAACGAGTGCGTGGTGCTTGACAGGGGCAAAATCGCCATAGCCGAAGGCCTGTGCGTCGGATGCGGAATTTGCGCGAAAAAGTGCCCGTTCAATGCAATTACAATCATAAACCTTGCTTCAGAGCCAAAAAACATGGTTCACCAGTACGGGAAGAACGCGTTTCGCCTCTACGGGCTTCCGGCACCTGAAAAAGGCAAGGTTATCGGGCTTCTCGGGGCAAACGGAACCGGGAAAACAACTGCCCTGAAGATACTTTCCGGCCAGGAAATACCAAATCTCGGCAAATATGATGAAAAGCCGTCGTGGGACAATGTAATAGAGGCATACCGCAGCACCTCCCTACAGAATTACCTGAAAGAGCTTTCTGAAGGCAAAGTAAAGACAATCTACAAGCCCCAGCAGGTTGACGCAATACCAAGGGTTTTCAAGGGCACTGTGCGCGAGCTAATAAAAGACGAGCGCAAAGCCCTTGCAGATGTTGCAAAAAAGCTTGATATTGCAAACATACTTGACCGGGAGCTTAAAGGATTGTCCGGTGGCGAGCTCCAGAGAGTCGCTATTGCCGCCGCAGTATGCAGGAAAGCAGATGTCTATTATATTGACGAACCTTCGTCATTTCTTGACGTTCACCAGCGCCTTGCAGCTGCCCGGGTGCTTCGCGAGCTTGCAAAACATGCAGCAGTAATCGTTGTCGAGCACGATCTTGCAACACTGGACTTTCTTGCAGACCACGTGCATATAGTATACGGCTCTCCGGGGGTGTACGGCGTTGTCTCAAACACATATGCAACCCGAAGGGGCATAAACTCATATCTCAATGGCATGATTGTTGAGGAAAATGTAAGATTCCGCGACCATGCGCTCGAGTTTCGTACAGGTGAGCAGCTTTTCAGAAGCAAAACAGTCTCTGTTGAGTATTCGGATATAGATGCAGAGGCAGGAAAATTCAGGCTCACAGCAGACGCAGGAAGCTTTTTTGAGGGAGAGGTTGTCGGCGTATTCGGGGCAAACGCCCTTGGAAAAACCACATTCGCGCGCGTTCTTGCAGGCGAGCTAAAGGCAAAGAAAGGCAAACTTGAAAGCAAAATAACTGTTTCATACAAGCCACAGTATATCAAGACATCGTTTGTCGGCAGTGTGTCAGACCTTTTGAGTGAGTCATGCTACAAATTCGGCACAAACGAGTTTAAGATAGAGATTGCAGCACCTCTCGGGCTTGACCGCCTGATGGATGAAAACGTGTCCGACCTTTCAGGGGGAGAGCTTCAGAGGGTTGCAGTTGCAATATGCCTTGCGCAGGATGCAGAGCTTTACCTTCTTGACGAGCCCTCGGCATATCTTGATGTTGAGGAGCGCCTGAATCTTGCAAAAGTCATAAGAAACTTCTCAGAATCCGGGGAAAAAACATGCCTTGTGATAGACCACGACATAATGCTCCTGAATTATATTGCCGATCGGGCCGTCGTATTTCTTGGCGAGCCGGCAAAGAAGGGCCATGCCCACGCCCCGGCTGCGCTTCGTGACAGCATGAATGTGTTCCTAAAAGAGCTGGACGTGACATTCAGGCGCGACCCTGACACAAAGAGGCCGAGGGCAAACAAGCCCGGCTCGCAGATGGATTCTGAGCAGAAGGGGAAAGGAACGTATTACATCTAACAGCGCCTGCTTTTGCAATAACCAATATAAAGATTAGCTTCTATCTATTCTAAGAAGGATTTTCAGAGACTTACCTATCTATGTGGTGAATATGAGACGATCAAGAGGATTCAGGAACAAGACACGAAGGACGCTTAGCACGTCCGCAAGGCAAAGAATAACAATTACGCGCAGGCTTGCAGAAATACCTACAGGCTCTGCTGTAGTGGTAAAAATAGAGCCGTCTGTGCAAAACGGAATGCCGCACCCGCGGTACCAGGGAGTGCGCGCAGAAGTTCTTGAGAAACGCGGCGCAGCATATGTGCTTGCAATCAAGGACAAGAACAAGCCAAAGACGCTTATTGCATATCCTGAGCACCTGAAGGTTATGCAAAACTAATTGTTGTGGTGAAATAATGAGAAAAATCGAAGAGACTCCGATAACATATGCTGAAGCAAAAAATATACTTGCAAAAAACAGCAAGGATACAGATGCAGAGCCCGGGTATGAGCAGAAGATAACGCTTGATTACCTCAGGAAATTTTCAAAGCTGTCAAAGAAAGACATTGATTCGGCAAAAGAAGAGCTTTCACAAATTGAAATACTCAAAGACCACCAGATTGTGACTTTGCTCAACATACTTCCTGAAGACGAAGAAGAAGTAAAGACAATATTTATGAAAGAGCGCACAACACTTGAGCCAAAGCACATAAAAGCAATACTTGATGCTCTTGCAAAGGTAAGGCCTGAAAGCACAACAGCAAAGTGAAAATAAATGCAAGCAATAACAAACACAAAACAAATGGAAATGAAACGTGGTATGTATGAAAGACGAATACGCTATTGTACTGGATTTTTTGAAGAACGGGTATCCGAGCCAGCCAAGGGCATATCCTGTGGCGCAGGTCATTGGGGAGAACTACCTGAACCTTCTGGAAGTCATACCGCGGGAAGACATTATTCTTAAGTCCCAAGAGCGTATATACATTGGCGAAGGCAAGCGCGATGAGATAAAGTCTGTTACAGGGCGCATTAATTCTTCAAAGCTTACTGTGACTGCAGAGACAGAGCTTACATTTGCAGTTGAGAAGATTGTCGAGGCTCATGAGAAAAAGTTTGTGGATTTCTTCACTAACTCAGGGCCTGTGACACTTAAGATGCACCAGCTTGAGCTTATCCCGACAATCGGCAAAAAGCACCTCTGGCAGATACTGGAAGAGCGCAAAAAGAAGCCCTTCGAGAGCTTTGAGGACATAAAGGCGCGTGTATCACTTCTTCCGAACCCTAAGAAAGCAATCATTCGCAGGATTCTTGAGGAGCTTGGCGGAGAGCAGAAATGGTATGTATTCACCACTCCTCCAAGGGAAGAGCGTAGATGGTAATTCTTTTTAGAGTTTCATTTTCAATTTATAGCGTTAGCTATGAAAATCCTTATGATTGGCTGGGGTGCTGAGCCCGACATATCCGGCGGCATGGATGTGCATACCAGCCGGATTTCTGAATGCCTTGTTCAGTCAGGGCACGATATAAAGCTCTTTGCACCCGCGTTTAATGAAACTTCTTCTTCAAACTTAGAAATAGAAAAAATAGAAGCCGGAAAAAAACCAAATAATCTTACAGGCGTGATACGGTCTGTAAAAGAATACAACAGGAACATTTTTTCTTTTGCAAAAGAAGCTAAATTTGACGTAATACACACCCATGACTGGCTGGGCGCGGAGGCCGGGTTTCACATACAGCAAAAGCTTGGCAAAAAATGGGTGCATACAGTGCATTCGTTGGAGTACATGCGCTCGTGCAGGCAGGGCACAGGCAAGAGCAGGATAGAGATGCTTGAGGAGCTTGCAGTGCGTGGTGCAGATGCAGTCATCACAGTAAGCAGATTTATGCAGAAAGAGATTGCTGAAAAGTATAGCATAGATGTAAGTGTGATTTACAATGCCGCAAGTGTCTCTGAAAAAGAGGGTTTAAGTGGAATTGCCCGCGAGGGCAAGAGAATACTTTTTGCAGGGCGCATTGCAGAGCAGAAAGGGCTGAAGCATTTAATCTATTCTGCAAAGCATGTTTTGAAGACAGTTCCTGAAGCAAACTTTGTGATTGTAGGAAAAGGCAACCTACGAGGCTCGCTTGAAGAGTTCTCAAAATCCATCGGCATTGAAGGCACTGTAGAGTTTGCAGGATTTGTCAGCCGCGAACAACTGGCTGAAGAATACCAAAAAGCAGCACTCTTTGTTTCACCATCTGTCTATGAGCCATTTGGAATAACACTTCTTGACGCAGTGGTTTTAGGCGCGCCTATAATTGCGACAAGGAAGACGGGTGCGCTTGAACTTTTTGGCAAAGGCTCTGTTGCTGTTGTGGAAGAGGAAAATTCAAAAGAAATTTCAGAGGCTGTTATTGCATTTTTGGGTGATGAAAAAATGCGCGGGCGCATGGCGAATGCAGCATCAGGGGATGCAAAAAAAATGAAAACATGGGCAAGACTTTCAGAAGAAATCACGGCTGTTTATTCTTCATAAGAAATAAAAGCACATGCTCATTTTTTCGACATTTGACGAATTTTTTTTAGAGCATGACAAACACTTATATGTGTGTTATCACCTTAATATTAAAATATACTAGCTGTTATATTTTTGATATATTTTTCCGTGGTGTAGGGACCGATAAACACAATAACAGAGGTCAGACTATGTTCCCTTCACAAAAAAACATTCTACTTGCAGGTTTCAGGAATCATCTTAGTCTTTTCTCGTTCATGCAATACATTTCCCGTTCAGAGTCTTCTTTTTCCAGAAAACAGTCCTCATTTCAAAAGATATTTTTTACAGTTCATTTTTTCGGTATCATATTTCACAGTATTTCAGATTACAATCTATTCAATGTGCCTGAATAGTGAGGGGGTTCTTACAGGCAACGAGCTTAGCGGGAGCTATCAAGAATCATGTTCATTTGAAGAAAAACCTGAAGGGATGAATCTTTTGATGTGACACTAAGGATGCCGCACTGCGCAATGCAGCATCCGGGCGGGGCAACGGGAGAGGTCCTGTAAATCAATGCGACAAAATAAAAAGGTGTTTAAATGGATTTAAGAAAACAAAAAGCATTACCCTTGCTGCTTGTTAGTATGTTCTTGCTAGCAACAGCAATAGGCATGCCTGTAGTGGCTTCAACGCAGTCACCAAATGACGTGGTTGTAGAACCCAGAGCCGCTATAGTAGCGGCAACGGTCGCACCAATTGGAGCACTAAGTACTCCCTATTGTGGCCCGATAGATTTAACTATAGCACTGGATGACACAGGCAGCATGACTGGTGCGATTGCCAACATAAAGGCAGAGCTTCCGACCATTATCGCAACAGCACTTGCTGCATCTGGCGGCGACCTGAAAGTTGGCTACATGACGTTTAAAGACAACGTCACAGTACACAACCAACTGACAACAAATCTCACTGCAGTTAATGCATCAATTCTGGCAACATTCGCGAGCGGCGGCGTTGGCGGACCGGAAGCGTCTGACGAGGCCAAAAACACTGCGGTCAACAACCTGCTTGGAGGACTAAGAGCTGATTCTGCAGGATTTCTTGGAATGCAGACCGGAGACTACAATGAATCATACCGCTCTGGTGCACTAAAGCTTGTGATTCTCATAACAGACGCCCCTCCTGGAGGATTCAATGACATTCAGAACGCAGCTGACAACGCCGCTCTAGCTACAGTACACGCAAACACAGCGAAAAGCAAAGGCATTCTCGTATCTGACATCTTTGTCC
>JAIVYS010000054.1:0-6892 GCA_048635325.1 Candidatus Bathyarchaeota archaeon | reverse complement strand
GGGTAAAAGGCGGGGTCAGGGCAACGGTGTCTTTTGACAAGGCACCTAAAGGGCTAAAAATCGAGCTTGTCATGCCGGAGTGGGTGGCATCAGTTGAGCATAATGGAAAGAAATACAAAACAAACAAGATTTCTTTTGCAGCAAAAAAGGATAATGCTGTTGTTGGCAGGGTTTAAAAAGAATCTGTCGAATATTTCTATGGAGGCACTACAATGAAACCAATAATTATCATAAACTTCAAGGCATACAAAGAGTCTATTGGCGAAAACGCTGTCGCACTTGCAAAAGCAGCAGCAGAAGTTGCAGAAAAAACAGGAGTCCCTGTTTCTGTTGCAGTGCAAGCCGCAGATATATTTCGCGTGAAAAGCGCAGCCAATATTGACGTCTTTGCCCAGCATGTTGACCCCTCAGAATTCGGCGCATTCACCGGCGCAATTCTTCCTGAGGCAGCCCAGGCTGCAGGAGCTGTCGGCTCACTCATGAACCATTCTGAAAAAAGGATAGAGCATGAAGTTATCGGCAAAACAGTCGAGCGCATGAAATCCCTTGGCATGAAATCTGTTGTATGCTCAAAAGATGCAGAAGAGTCAGAAGTGCTCGCGCGCTTTCAGCCTGACTTTATCGCTTATGAGCCGCCGGAATTAATTGGCGGGGATATTTCTGTCTCAAGTGCTGCACCTGAAGTGATTGAAGAAACTGTCAGGCGCGTAAAGGCGGTCAGCCCAAGCACAGAAGTTCTTGCTGGGGCGGGTGTCAAGACAAAAGAAGATATTGATGTTGCGATGAAGTTGGGCGCTGTTGGTGTGCTTCTTGCTTCAGGCGTTACAAAGGCAGAAAATCCTAAGGAAGCTATTTTGGGGTTGATTGAGTGATGTTCTTTCAGGAGTTTTCGGAGTGTTGCTTCTCGCGCTTGCGAAATAACTACTGAGACTATTGAATCCTGCCGATATTCTTAAATACTTGCCATGCTCCTGATAATTATGCCTTCTAAATACCAGATGCCCGTTTCTGAGTTCATCCGCGAGTCAAGAGCCGGTAACATCAATTATCCGGATTTCTATTCACGGCTTTTTGAAAAAGTCAAGGAAACAGACAAAAAGCACAACCTATTCATCACGCTTTCTGAAAAAGAGGCAAAAAATGATGCCAACTCTGTAAAAAAAGGTGTCCTCTCCGGCCTACCTATAAGTGTCAAGGACAACATCTGCACAAAAGGCATCAGGACAACTGCCGGCTCAAAAATACTTGACAACTACATCCCCCCGTTTGACGCAACATGCATTGAAAAGACAAAAAAAGAGGGCGGAATAATTATCGGCAAGACCGCGCAAGACGAGTTCGGATTCGGCACATTCAGTGTAAACTGCGCATACGCTGTCCCGAAGAACCCGCTTGACCCATCGCGTTCCTGCGGAGGCTCATCAGGAGGGGCAGCAGGCATTACTGCTGCGCTCGATATGCCGCACATCGCGCTTGCAGAGTCCACAGGCGGCTCAATATCATGCCCTGCGTCATTTTGCGGCGTGGCAGGGCTTACCCCGACATACGGGCGCGTTTCCAGGCAAGGGCTAATAGATTATGCCAGCTCACTTGACAAAATCGGCATAATGGCAAAAAAAACCAGCGACATCGCCCTTATGCTTGGGATTATCGCGGGAAAAGACAGGCGCGAGGCAACATCCATTGATGCACCTGTGCCAAAATACACGAAAGCTGGCGCTGATATCAAGGGCATGAAAATAGGAATTCCTAAAGAATACTTTTCCGGTGATATTGACGAAAAAATAAAAAAGCAGGTCCTTGATGCAATCTCAAAGCTTGAGGAATTGGGTGCAAAGACAGGGGAGTGCAGCCTGCCGAACACAGAATACGCTGTTTCAGCATACTATATAATTGCAATGGCAGAGGCAAGCACAAACCTCGCAAAGTTCTGCGGCCAAAGGTACGGCGCATGCGAGTCCCTTGAGGGCGACTTTAACCAGTACTTCTCGCGCGTGCGGGGCAAGTACTTTGGCGAGGAGGCAAAGCGCAGGGTTTTGCTTGGCACATACGCCCGCATGGCAGGGTACCGCGACCAGTATTACCTGCGCGCAATGAAGGTTCGCAGGCTCATAATTGACGACTACAAGCGCGCATTCAAAAAGTTCGATGTTCTGGCAGCACCTACAATGCCTTTTGTTGCACCAAAGTTCACAGAAATAGAAAAACTCAAGCCTGTTGACCATTACAATGCTGATATTCTTACAGTCCCGGCAAACCTTGCAGGAATACCTATGCTTTCTGTTCCCTGCGGCAAAAAAGACGGGATGCCCGTTGGCATTCACCTGATGGGAGACCACCTTGGGGAAGAAGATGTTTTGAGAGCAGGGATGGCTATTGAGCGATTATAACGTTATATACTATTTCTTAGTAGTTACAATAGTTAAATATATAAACTTGTTCTCCAAAAAGTATGCAGTTGTAGCTAAGGTGAGGACAAATGAAACCAACAATTGCTTTGATGAACAGTGAGTATAAATTCATACTTTTTGACGGAAGTCAAGTCCATCACGAAAGATATGCTGGTTATAAAAATTATCCTGAAATTGAAGAAACACTCGCTTTTATGAAGGATGGAGGCATGAGTGCAACTTCTGGATATAATTTATTGAGTTGCCGTGATGAACAAAAGGGTGTTGCAGTGGAATTAGCCCCTGAAAGGCTAGTTATCGCGACACCCATGAAGTATGTGCAACTGTATGGGCGCACCAGAAGAGTGAACGAAGGTGTTGCGTTTTATATCAAAGAGCGTGAAGGTTACACAGACATTGTTGAAGAACTCAAATCCGCACACAATGCAATTTTTGCAAATATGAATCCTGCTGGAAACGAACCTCTTATAGGTGATCTAGAAAGTGAATGGCTTGAAAGTGTTTATAGTTCAGTAACGGGTGTTGGTGATTCCTGTGCCACGAAAAGGACAGAACATCCTGAAAGCAATATTTTATCCGATAAACCGTTAGTAGTTGATTACAAGGAAATTGTAGATGGAACTTTCGACACAAAAATACCTTCGGGGGAAAATATGTTAGTTTTCTTTGCAACTTCGGGTGTGGTTCCCGGATCGTACATTAACCAGTGTGATGTCATCGTAACGCATAAAGATGAGTATCTTCGCACGCTTGAGGAGCGAAAGAGAAAAAATAATGAACCGTTCTTTCACCCACCGAAAAAGAAATCGCTTGTAAGTAAATTCAGGGATATGTTACGCAGGTAGGATGTATATAAACTCAAAGAACAAAAAATTGGTGTTTTACATGAAACTATACTTCGCAACCTCAAACAAGCACAAGATAGAAGAGTTCCGCGACTTTCTAGGACCGCGCAGCATAGTGATTGAGCCCATTGATATGGAAATTCCTGAGATTCGCCACACAGATGTTTCTGAAGTCGCACTTGAAAAAGCAAAATATGCAGCAGAAAAGACCGGGAAAGCTGTTATAGTTGAGGACAGCGGACTGTATATTGATGCCCTGAAAGGATTTCCGGGCGCGTATTCTGCATTTGCATGGAAGACAATCGGGCTGAAAGGAATTCTTAGCCTGATGAGAAACGAAGAAAATAGAAGTGCAAAATTTGTTTCTGCCATTGCCATTGCAGAGCCCGGAGCCGAGCCAAAAGTATTTGTCGGCGAGGAGCAGGGAACACTCACCCGCGAGATTCGCGGCACATCCGGGTTTGGGTATGACCCGATTTTTATTCCCGAAGGGTATGACAAGACCCATGGCGAAGACATAGAAACGAAGCGCAAAGTGTCTCACAGGGTGAGAGCGCTTCGAAAGATGGTTGAGTTTTTGGGGAAGTGATAGTTCTTTGTGGAGACCTATTAGATAATACGAGAACTTCAAATATATATCCTGAGTATCTGGGACTTCTTCAGAACATACTTATTATCATATCTATTACTTTAATTATGCCTACGTATGCTAGTTCAAAGATACCGCCCCCAAAAAGTTGGGATGAATTTGAAGACATAGTGACGGATGTTGCTAAACTCATATGGAAAAATCCCAATGTAATCAGGTATGGTAGAACCGGACAAAAACAAAACGGTGTGGATATAGTCGGCGAACCAGTCCATATCCCAAATGAATTCGCAGGCATACAATGTAAAAATCTTGATACCAAGTTAAATATTGGTGTGGTTAAGAAAGAAATTCAAAAAGCAGAATCATTCGAGCCACCTATAAAAGAGTTTATTTTAGCATGTACAGATAAAAGAGATGCCTCTTTACAAACAGAAGTTATGAAGATATCTCAATTAAGGAAGAAATCAGAACAGTTTTCGGTAATAATTTGGTTTTGGGATGACCTGTCGTTTGGACTTGCAGGAAGCAGTACATTAATGGAAAAGCATTATCCTCAATTTCTTAAAAGCTCTATGACTCATGACAAAGTTATAACGATGATTAAAGAATCCGAAATTTCAGATTGGAAGCATGATGACGAGGAAGGTGTTTTGACTTATATGCCTGATGTGAAGTTGACCATAAAGAGACTAAATACAGATTCGAGTGCTGATTATTATGAACCTTGGTTGGAACACTTTGTTTATAAAAAAGGACACAGAGCGATATACAATATTCTTTATGGTGGTTCCCTTATCAAAAAAGAATTTTTTGTTGTCTTTGGAGGGTCTTTTTGTCGCGCCCCCATGCAAAATGTATTTTGTCATGTTTTTAAAACAGCTTTAATTCTACGAATTCCTGCCGAACTACTTTCTTCTTTTTTAATTTTAAAATGTCCAAGTTCGCAGGTGTTTTTTACATGAGGTCCTGCGCAAATTTCTTTTGAAAAATTTCCAATTGTATAAACAGAAATTTTATCTCCGTATTTTGCATCAAATATTCCTAATGCCCCTTTTTTCTTTGCCTGCTCAGAAGACATTTCTTCTCTAATAACTTCACAAGAGATTTGTATCTGTGCATTTACTAAATCTTCAACTTCTTGCAATTCTTTTTTTGTTAATTTTCTTGGAAAAGAAAAGTCCAGTCTTAATCTTTCTGGAGTTATATTGCTTCCTTTTTGAAATATGTTTTTGTCTTTTAAAACAATTCTTAATGCTGCTAAAAGCAAATGAGTTGCAGTGTGAAGTTTTGTAGTTGCTTCTGAATCATCTGCCAAACCTGACTTAAATTTTCCTGCCGACGCTGTTCGTGAAAGTTCTTGGTGTTTTTTAAATTTTTTTTTAAATTCTTTTACATTCACCGAACTTCCATACTTTTCCTCGGCAATTTCTTGTGTCATTTCAATCGGAAATCCATAAGATTGGTAAAGTAAGAAAGCATTTTTGCCAGAGATTGTTTCATTCCAGGACATTTTTTTTAATTGTTTCAAACCTTTTTCTAATGTCAAATTAAATTTTTCTTCTTCTTTGTTTAATTCTTCTAAAAACCAATCACTAGCTATTTCTGGTGCACCATATTTAGGTACTGCATGTGATATTTGAAGCTTAATGCCTATTTTTTCTGAAATTCTAAAAGCCTCACTAAATCCACTCGAAAATTTTTCATCTCTATTTCTTACATGCGTTGCATAAATACAATTATACTTTTTTATAACCTTAAGAAGAGAAGTTATTTCATCTTCAGAGGCAATATTACCTGGAAAATATTCTAAGCCAGTTGACAAACCAAAGGCACCTTGTTCAACACTCTCCTCGAGAATTTCTGTCATTTTTTTTATTTCTTTTATGGTTGCACTACGATTTTCATACCCCATAACATAACTTCTAACAGCAGCATGGCCAATGAGAGCAATAACATTCGTTCCTAATCCGTTTTTTTCTAATATTGTTAAATAGTGATTCAATTTTGTCCAATCTGCTTTATAGGATTTACTATACCCAAATATATTTCTCCTGAGATATTCCTGTTTTTTTAATGGAGCACAGGAAAATCCACAATTCCCGATAACTTGCGTAGTAACTCCCTGTCTTACAAAACTTTCTGCACTACCATCTAATAAAAGGACAAAGTCAGAATGAGTATGTAAATCAATAAAACCTGGAGTTACATATAATCCTTTGGCATCGATAATTTTTAATCCTTTGGCTTTATTTAGATCTCCCAAAGTAATGATATCTTCACCATTTATACCAATATCAATTTTTCTTCTTTTCCTGCCTGTACCGTCTATATCAATTTTTCTTCTTTTCCTGCCTGTACCGTCTATCACAATAATATTAGATGGCATTGTGATAGACGGTACAGGCAGGAAAAGAAGAAAAATTGATATTGGTATAAGTAATGATATCTTCACCATTTATACCAATATCAATTTTTCTTCTTTTCCTGCCTGTACCGTCTATCACAATGCCATTTAATATTATTGTGTCAAACATTAAAACATCCTAATAAAACAATTACATTATGGTCTCTAAAATATATTTAGGGCAAACAAGTAAGTTTTATATGCTTTTACCAGTTTATTTTGTCTTCTGTCATCACTATTTCAGGTCTATATTGCTTTTATAAACAGTTTTCTTATCTTATTGAAAATTATTTAGTCAATAAATGCAAAAATATTAATCATATTTTAAAATTTTTATATCTCCTATTGAATTCTTTGTTATTATATTTTTTAGTTTAATCTACTCTAATCTTTACTTCCCTCTTAAACTTACTTACCCACACCACTTAATTATTGCATTTACTAATATCCTTATTGTATTAATATATTCTTCTTCACTTTTTGTGATCATGATTACAGGTAGGTTCGGATTAAATTCTTTTATTCGGCGCATTGTCTCAATACCATCTATGCCCGGCATAAAATGATCCATAAGAACTAAATCATAAGAATCTGTTTTCACCGCTGTTATAGCATCCCATCCGTTAGATATTGGTGTAAC
>JAIVYS010000053.1:0-6951 GCA_048635325.1 Candidatus Bathyarchaeota archaeon | reverse complement strand
CCACTCACCAACCAGTTCGTCGCGAACTGCAATTCCCCTAACTCTTTTCTCAATCCATTCATCAGAATAACCTTTCATTCGGTAGAGTTCCCTCATGCGCTTTTGTGCCAATTCAGGATTTTCTATCTCCTGTACCCGTTCGTAGCCGACTTTTGCAAGCCAGCGCTTGAATGGCTCTGCCCTTAGCGAAGGTATTGATTGGATTAATCTAAACGCATTTTCTGTATTTACGCAGTTAAGGGTTTGAGCGCCTCCCTGCGTTTCGATTTTAAGGGGGGTGACAAATTGTCCCCACCCTTCATTCAGGAATTCATCTCTCTTTCTCATTTTCTTCAAATAATCGGATGGGTTTGGAGAATCTGTTAATGCCTCTATTATGTCCAGAGCCGCAAAATACCACTGATTATCATGCCACACCCTTCTGATTTGCTTTCCCTGAAACACTACAAGCTTTCCGATTTCTTCTTCCATAAGGTATCAATACTAGGGCACAGAATATAAACATATCTTTAGCACCATGCCGATAGAGCGAAGCCTACTCCAGCAATATTCAAATCCCGTTGTATCTATTATGATACATACGTGTCAAAAAGGAAACAAAGAGCTTGTTGTCCTATCTATTTGCCTCAAAACTATTTCGGAACACCGTTTTTATCATACGACCAAATAAAATCCCAATCAAAACCAATATAAAACTTACTCACAGATACCTAGTACCGGATATTTCTGATATCGATTTGAGGTGTATTTTATGAACGGACAACAGTACGGCGGACAGCCGATTTACATTTTGCCTGAAGGGGCGCTTCGCGAGCAGGGAAAGAGCGCGCAGAAGCAGAACATTGCCGCTGCAAAAGCAGTTGCAGACGCGATAAGGACCACACTCGGCCCGCGCGGCATGGATAAGATGCTTACAGACAACATGGGCGATGTCATAATAACAAACGACGGGGTAACGATTCTTGAAGAGATGGAAATCCAGCACCCGGCAGCTAAGATGATTGTCGAGGTCGCAAAGACACAGGATAATGAAGTAGGCGACGGCACAACAACCGCCGCTGTTCTTGCAGGAACTCTGCTAAAGGAATCCGAAGCACTCATAGACCAGAACATACACCCAACAATCATAGTACAGGGATTTCGCCTGGCAAAAGAGACCTGCCTTACAGCACTTGACAAGATTGCAATACCGGTCACACTAAAAGATGTTGATGTTTTAAGGGAAATCGCGATGACTGCCATGACAGGCAAAAACGCAGAAGCTGCAAAGGACTTTCTCGCGAAAATTGCAGTGGACGCAGTTGTCGCAGTTTCAGAGACTGAAAACGGGAAGGTTGTGATTGACCTTGACAACATAAAACTTGAGAAAAAGCACGGCGCATCCACAGACAACACAGAGCTTGTGCGCGGCCTTGTGATTGACAAGGAGCGCGTGCACACAGGGATGCCTACAAAAGTCAAGGAAGCAAAGATTGCGCTCATTAACGCAGCTCTTGAAATAAAGGAGACAGAGACCGATGCTGCAATCAGAATTACTGATCCGAACCAGATGCAGGCATTTGTTGACCAGGAAGAGAAAACGCTTCGAAACATGGTCGACAAGGTTGTCGCATCAGGCGCGAACACTCTTTTCTGCCAAAAGGGGCTTGATGACTTAGCGCAACATTTCCTTGCAAAGAAGGGAATTTATACTGTACGCAGAGTAAAGAAATCAGACATGGACGCCCTTGCGCGCGCAACAGGCGGAAAAGTTGCAATGACACTTGATGACCTTGAGGCAAGTGACCTTGGTTATGCAGGGCTTGTAGAAGAAGTAAAGATTGCAGGCGAGGCAATGACCTTTGTGCGCGACTGCAAGGAGCCAAAAGCAGTTTCAATACTCGTGCGAGGCGGAACCGAGCACGTGGTTGATGAGATACACCGCGCAATGGAGGACGCTGTTGGCGGAGTTGCATCAACACTTGAAGTCGGAAAAGCAGTTGCAGGAGGTGGTTCTCCTGAGGCAGAACTTGCGCGCGAGCTTCGACGCCAGGCAGACAAAGTCGGCGGGCGCGAACAGCTGGCAATAGATGCCTTTGCAAACGCGCTTGAAGTGATACCCCGAACATTGGCTGAGAGCGCAGGAATTGATCCGATTGACACCTTGATTGATCTAAGAACACAGCACGACAAGGGGCTTGTTAGCGCAGGTGTTGACGTTTTTGCCGGTAAGGTGTCTGACATGGCAAAGCTCAAGGTTCTTGAGCCGCTCAAAATAAAGACACAGGCAATCTCATCCGCAGCTGAGGCTGCAGAGATGATTCTTAGAATAGATGACGTGATTATCGCAAGCAAGATTTCCGGCGGAGGAGGCCCACCGGGCGGCATGCCTCCGGGCATGGGCGGCATGGAAGGAATGTAAGCCGTGCTATAAAAGTTGCTCTGATGCTGCAAAGAAGGCTGGCTAAAGAATTCCTGACCCAACCACAACTTTTATGCCTTTATTAGTCATCTCAAGGGGAAACGCGCCATGAAGGTGGTCTGTCCTGCGCATCTTCCGGACAGCAATGTTTCTGAAAACCCCTTCTCCAAGGCCCAGATAATACAGGACTATGACTCCGTCAACAACAAATTCCTCTACACCATAGCGCGAGAGTGCCTTGCTGTCCTCGGGTATTTCAGCAGATATAAGGGCTGTGCATTTTGCACCTTTGAGATCCTGCGCAAGCTTGAATAATTTTTTTCTTATTTTGTACTCGTCATTGAGGTACATACCGAAAAGGGATGTCGAGTCAATCACGACACGGGTAAATTTATTGACTGCAATCATGTCCTTTAGCCGGGCATTTACATCCCCTAGCTCAAACGGGTCAAAAAAGTCTATCCTGAACTTTCCTGACTTCCGGTATGGGGCAAAATCCCATCCATAAAGCACTGCGTCATTAATTATGTCTTCAGGCGTTTCCTCAAGAGTTATGTAAAGGCATTTTTCCCCTTCCTGCAACCCTTCCCACAAAAACTGCGACAAAAAGGTTGTCTTGCCTGTGCCTGCGCCCCCTGTGATAAGAACCACTGAACCCTTTGGGAGGCCGCCCTTGAGAATTTTGTCAAGCCCAGGAATGCCTGTTTTTACGCGCTCGACTTTTTTTCCACTGCCTGTACCGGAAGCGGGTTTCTTTGCTTTTGCTGCCATGTGAATAAATACGTGCAGGTAGTATATTAATTTTGCTGTTTGCGGTTCGTTTAATGAAGATCATAAAACCCCTATGCAATCCAGACCATTTGTGTTTTAGTTCGGTTTTAAGCTCTTTAAACCGCATTCATCCGCGCACTGTCCTTAAATTCCGAAAATCTCGCAAATCAAAGATTTGCAATGAATTACTTGGTTTTCTGCGGCTGAAGATATCTTTAAAAAGAAATAATCTCAATAAGTCTTGTTTGAATGAATAAAATGCGCATGCGGATTCTAAAATTACAATTGGCGCAAAAGGTGATATAATGGAAATGATGCCTGAAAGCATGGGATATGACCGTGCAATTGTTGTATTTTCTCCGGACGGACGGCTGTTTCAGGTAGAATATGCTCGTGAGGCTGTCAAGCGCGGCTCAACAGCAGTTGGTGTTGTTTTCAAGGACGGAGTTATTTTCGGGGTAAAGAAAAAAGAAAGCGCGCTCTTAAGCCCTGTTGAAAAAATATTCATGCTCGACAAGCACATTGCTACAGCAACAAGCGGGCTTATAGCAGACGCAAGAGTTCTTGTTGATGCTGCGAGAGTAAAGGCACAGCAGAACATGCTTGTCTATGACGAACCAATTTCAGTTCCGGCACTTTCAAGATTCATTGCAGACCGCCAGCAGGTTTACACACAATACGCAGGCGTTAGGCCATATGGCGTATCATTTTTAATAGGCGGGGTAAACAAGAAAAACAAGCTTTTTGAAACAGACCCTTCCGGAATACTGCTTGAGTGCAAGGCGCGGGCAATCGGAGTCTCGGCAGACAAGATAAATGATATACTCGAGAAAAAATATAAGCCGGATATGGATGAGAAATCATCAATCCAGCTTATTGCAGACGTCCTCAAAAAAGAGATTAAAGGCACAGAAAAGCTGTACGTCGTGGTAATTAAACAAAAAAGCCAGAAGGGATATGAGCAAGATGAGCTCAAAAAAATGGGAATCTCCATTTAAGCAAATTATAGTACTATGTCAGGAAAAGAGGTTATAGCAAAATATTCATCATTTGGGAAAAAATTTGAAGTTCTTGTTGATTCAGAAAAACTATCTGATTACAAATCAGGAAAATTACCCATTACAGATATTGTAATTGGCGACGGAATCTTTCTGGATTTGAGTTCTGCTGTGCGGGCTCCTAAAGACTTGCTGCTTCAGGTTTTTAAGACAGATGATTTTGAAAGAGTTGCCTCTGAAATTATCAGGCGCGGTGAAGTGCAGCTAACGCAGGACGCGCGCAGGGAATTGCTTGAGCAGAAAAAAAAGAAGGTAATAACCCATATCTCTGCCAACTGCATTGATGTAAGAACCAATGCGCCGCTGCCGCCTGACAGGGTTGAGGCAGCAATGAACGAGGCAAAGGTACGGATTGACCCCTTTGAGAGTGCGGAGTCTCAGATAAAAAACATCCTAAGCGCCCTCACGTCCATAATTCCGATACGCTTTGAGACAAGGCGCGTCGCATTTAAGATACCGGTCAAGTTCGCTTCGCAATGCAAAAACAGCATAAGCCGCATTGGCAGCATAATAAAAGAGAGCTGGAGCGAAAGCTTCTGGCTCGTTGAAACAGAGTTTCCTGCAGGAATGCAGGACGAGCTTTTTGGAAAGCTCAACTCTATAACACACGGGGATATTGAAAGCAAGATATTGTAGGATTACACAATTTATCAAGGTGAAGATATGGAAGATGAAAAAACAGTAAAAGAACAGCTTGAAGAAAGAGATACTGACACTGGAACACCCTCTAGTGAGGGCACACGAATAGTGTTCACCGGAGACGAAATAGCATCCGGGATGGATATACTTCCCGGCTTCGGAACATACCGGGACGGTGAAAAGATATATTCGAAATATGTCGGCCTCATCCGGACAGGCGACCGCGTTGTGTCTGTAATGCCCCTTAAAGGCGTTTACATGCCTCGTGTAAGAGATTACATAATCGCTGAAATCACAGGTGCGACCTTCTCAAACTGGACGTGCAACATAAACTCGCCGTATGATGCGGCAATGTCCCCTATGGATGTCCGCGAGTACATTGACCGCGGAGAGGATATCTCAAAATACTACACAACAGGAGACCTTCTGCTTGTAAAGGTGACAGCAGTCACAAAGTCAAAATACATAAATGTCGGCACCAAAGACCCGCGCTGCAGAAAACTTGTCGGCGGGCTTGTGGCAAGTATATCTCCAAGCAAAGTGCCGCGCCTGATTGGAAAAGCCGGTTCTATGATAAACATGATAAAAGACCGCACAGGATGTTTAATCTCTGTTGGCCAAAACGGCCTTGTATGGCTTCGCGGAGAAAACGAGGCTGTTGCAGCAGACTGTGTAAAAATTGTGGATGAGTTCGCACACACAAGTGGGCTCACTGACAAGGTATCAGAATACCTTGACAAAAAAATAGGAAAAGCAAAGCCCGCAGCTGTTCAGGCAGAAAGTGAGGAACTTGCAGGAGATGGTTCTAATGAGTGAAACAAAATCAGGCAAAAGGCCTGACGGGCGAGCCTACAATGACATGCGCCCTGTAAAAATGCAGGTTGGTGTGCTTAAGCACGCAGACGGCTCAGCTTATGTTGAGTTTGGAAAAACACATGTCTACGCGTCAGTCCACGGGCCAAAAAAAGTGCACCCCCGCCATATGGAAGACAGTGAAAAAGCAATACTTAGGTGCAGGTACAACATGATACCTTTTTCAGTCAATGACAGGAAAAGGCCGGGATATGACCGCAGAAGCGTGGAAATCGCAAAAGTGATATCAGGGTCTCTTCAGCCAATGGTATTTCTTGAAGAGTTCCCGAAAAGCGCAATTGACATTGATCTTGAAATCACACAGGCAGATGCAGGAACCAGGGTGGCTGCACTCACCGCAGCATCACTTGCACTCGCTGATGCAGGAATTCCTATGCGCGACATGGTCGCGGCAGTGGCTGCAGGGCGCGCAAACAGCAAGATTCTCCTTGACCTCACAAAAGAGGAAGAGGATGCAGAAGATGCTGTTGACATGCCTGTTGCGATGACACACAGGAACAATAATGTCACACTCCTGCAAATGGACGGTGACATGTCTGTTGAAGACCTTAAGCAAATACTACTCGTTGCAAAAGAAGGCTGCGCAAAACTGGCTGAAATGCAGAAAGCAGCACTCAGAGAAAAATACAAGGTGGATTAATATGAAAGCAAACAAGCAATATATTTTGGAAATGCTCAAAGCCTCGAAAAGGCTTGACGGAAGGGCTCTTGATGAAATGCGCCCGATAAAAATTGAAACAGGCATAAGCGAAAATGCAGAAGGCTCTGCTAAGGTGACAATCGGGGACACTGTTGTCATTGCAGGCGTCAAGATGGCTACCGCAGAACCATATCCGGACAGCCCGAATAAAGGTGTCATGACAACATCTGCAGAATTTATGCCGTGCGCATCCCATAAATTTGAGGGCGGAAGGCCGGGTGAGGTCGAAGTCGAGCTTGCACGGGTTGTTGACAGAGGCATAAGAGGCTCAGGGTGCCTTGATTTTGAAAAACTCTGCATAACTCCAAAAGAAAAGGTATGGCTGAGTTTTCTGGACATACTTGTGCTTGACCACGACGGGAACCTTATCGATGCAGCAGGAATCGCAGCAGCAGCAGCTTTTCTTGACGCAAAGTTCCCTGCACTTGATTCAGAAGGAACTGTGGACAGGAGCGTCCCTCTTACAGATAAGAAAATCCCTATGTCAGGAATTCCTCTTGCAATAACCA
>JAIVYS010000052.1:0-6969 GCA_048635325.1 Candidatus Bathyarchaeota archaeon | reverse complement strand
CACTGTTTCAAACGATGACTTGATGCATGCGCTCTCAACCATCAAGGACAAGTATGTAGCAATATCTGCGGAAAATGGGGAAAATCTCGAGCTACTTCGCCAGAAAATCTTTGATATGACGCGGCTTGTCAGAATATATATGAAGCCTCCCGGAAAGCCTGCTGACAGGGTAAAGCCCCTTATCATGAAAGGCGCGCCAACTATCGAGGCTGCCTGCGAGAAGACAAAGGCAGAATCCATAAAATACCTTAAGAGTGCGCGTGTCTGGGGTCCGTCTGCGAAATTCGCAGGTCAGCGCGTAGGGCCTGAGCACATCCTAAAGGACGAGGATGAATTGGAACTCGCGTTTTCCAAGTAAAAAGCCTAATAAATGTGTACAACAATATTTTAATTGAACTACAGGAGCGCTTTGATTAAAATGCTATTGAAAACCACTTCGCTGAAATCAGACAAGAATGTCCTTTTTGCCTATGTTTATGGCAGTTTTGCCAGAGGTGAAAAGGACTTTTCAGATGTAGACATAGCTGTGTACCTTAAAAAGATTCCACGAGGCCTTGTTCTGTATGAACGCCGGCTTGCGAAAGACCTTGAAAAGGAAACCGGCAAACCGGTTGATGTCCGGATCATAAATTCCATGTCCCTTCTTTTAAAATCGCGGCTTCTCAAAGAAGGAACGCTGATTTTTTCACGGGATCAAAAAGCGCGAGTCTCTTTTGAAACAGCACTAATCAGCAGGTATCTTGACTTTTCCCACATTATGAAAGAATTTAATGAAAAACGGCTTGAGCGCTATGAAATTAGATAAGTTTCTCATAAACCTTCGAATTGATGTCATAGAGAGAAATCTGAAAGAGATAGAACTCATAATCAGCGAGGGAGAAGAAGACTTCCTCAAAAACAACAGGACTATTTTAGCCGGAAAGCACGCCCTTCTGGAGTCAATAGAAGCATGCATTGATATAAGCAACCACATAATCGCCAGCATGGGTCTTCGAAGGCCTGAAGACTACAAAGACGTTTTTGCAATTATTCAGGAAAATAATATTATCGCAAAACCGCTTTCAGAACGGCTTCAGGACATGGCTGGTTTTCGAAACCTACTTGTCCATTTTTATGCAAAGGTCGACAACAAGAAAGTTTTTTCCATAATGCAGAAAGACACAAAAGACATTTCTGAATTTGTGAAAAAGATACTAAAATATATTGCTTGAAAGTAACAGGAGATACTATGTCCAAAAAACAAAAACAGGAAAAAATGTCTGATCTTGGGATAACTGTCAAAAAGTCAGAGGACTTCTCAGAATGGTACACGCAGGTCATACAAAAGGCAGAGCTTGCAGACTACACCACAGTTTCAGGCTGCATGGTACTTCGCCCGTGGGCATACTCAATATGGGAGAATATACAAAAATATGTTGATGCGAAAATCAAGGCTCTCGGGCACAAGAATGTTTATTTTCCGATGTTCATCCCGGAGTCTCTCTTAAAGAAAGAGGCAGAGCATGTCGAGGGGTTTGTCCCTGAGGTCGCGTGGGTGACTCATGCAGGAAACGAGAAGCTCAAAGAGCGCCTTGCTGTTCGCCCGACATCAGAGACAATCATGTATGAATCATACTCAAAGTGGGTGCGCTCGTGGCGAGACCTTCCGCTTCTTCTGAACCAGTGGTGCAATGTAGTTCGCTGGGAGTTCAAGCACCCAAGGCCGTTTCTTAGGACGCGCGAATTCCTCTGGCAGGAAGGCCACACAGTGCATGCAACAAAAGAGGATGCCGACAAGGAAGCAATGACAATACTTCTTGATGTTTACACAAAGCTTATTGAAGATGAGCTTGCGATTGCAATACTTAACGGCAAAAAGACAGAGAACGAGAAGTTCCCGGGCGCGCTTTATACTACAACAATGGAGGCTGTGATGCCTGACGGCAAAGCGCTTCAGATGGGAACCTCGCACAATCTCGGGCAGAACTTCGCAAAAGCATTTGACATAACGTTTCTTGACAAAGATGAAAAACGAAAAACTGCGTGGCAGACCTCGTGGGGTGTTACGACACGGCTTATCGGCGCACTAATAATGGCGCACGGTGATGACAAAGGCCTTGTCCTGCCCCCGAAAATCGCTCCAATCCATGCAGTAATAGTTCCAATACTTTTTGACAAGACAAAAAAAGAAGTCCTAAAAGAAGCAGAAAAAATCAGAAAGTCTCTTGAAAAGACCGGAATTTCAACGCATTTGGATGACCGGGACGCGTACTCCGCAGGGTTCAAGTTCAATGAGTGGGAGCTTAAGGGAGTGCCACTCAGAATCGAAGTCGGTCCACGAGATGTAGAAAACAAACAGGTAGTTCTTGTGCGCCGGGACACAGGGGATAAGAAAATAATCAAATTAAGCAGTCTTGCAAAAGACGCTAAAAAATCACTTGATGAAATGCAAAAAAACCTTTTTGAAAAATCGAAAAAATCACTTGATGAAAAAATAAAAGTTGCAAAAGACTACAACGAAATCAAAAAAATAATTGACAGCGCAATGCTCGCCAAAATGTCCTGGTGCGAGAACGCAAAGTGTGAAGAGAGAATAAAAGAAGACACAGGCGCCACAATGCGCGCAATGCCCTTTGGTGAAGAAGCAAAATCAGGCGCAAAGTGCGCTGTCTGCGGCAAGGGTGCAAAGAAAGTTGTTTATGTTGGAAGGAGTTATTAGTTCTATTTCACAGTAACGCTCTTCGCAAGGTTCCGCGGCTTATCCGGATCAAGGCCGCGCAACACCGCCAGATAATAAGAAAGAAGCTGTATCGGAATTATGTTCACAATCGGGAAGTTTTCTCCAGCATCAGGAACTTCTATCCATGTGTCGAACACACTGCTTTTTTTCGGGGAAACCCCAATGATATACCCACCACGCGCCTGTATCTCGCGCGCATTGTTTATGACATCACCATAAGTCTCGTCATTTGGCGCGAACACTATGCATGGCGTCCCTTTTTCAATCAATGCAATTGTGCCGTGCTTGAGCGCACCGCCTGCAAAGCCCTCTGCGTGAATATATGTAACTTCTTTTATCTTGAGAGCCGCCTCAAGTGCTGTCGGGTAAGACAGGCCGCGCCCGATAACATAGACATGATCTTTGTTCTTCAACTTTTCTGAAAGCGCCTTTATAGAGGACGCGCTATTCTCGCTCACAAGACTGTCAACATCATCCGCAACCTTTTTGAGGGACTCTTTTCCCTCAGGAAATCGGCCCATTACAGCATACGCGAGAAGGTGAAGTATTGCAAGCTGTGAAGTATAGGATTTCGTTGCAAGAACGCATATTTCAGGCCCTGCATTCATAAGCAGCGCAGAGTCTGACTCGCGCATGAGTGTCGAGCCCATGACATTGACAATAGAAACTATCTGCACACCTTTTTTCTTTGCAGCCTTGACTGCAGAAAGAAGGTCTGCTGTCTCGCCTGACTGGGATATTGCAATCATCAATGTCTTTGGCGTCAAAAAGTCCTCGTAGTACGCAAACTCTGAGGCATCAACAACATTTATGTGCTTTTTTGCAACCTTCGAGAAAGTGTATGATGCAGAAAGCGCTGCATGCAGTGAGCTTCCTGCTGCAACAAAGAAAACACCGTAAGCTTCATTAATCTTTTTTGCGACATCAAGTATTGCTTTGTCACTTGCGATTGCAGCCTTTATGGTGCTTTTCTGCTCCGAAATCTCCTTGAGCATATAGTGCTCAAAGTCCCCCTTCTTTGCCTGCTCAATACTCCATGGAATTTCAGTTGCGCTTTTTACAACAGGGGTGCCGTCAGCGAGCTTTTCAATATTGAGCGTGCTGTTCATAACAGCAAGCTGCCCATCATCAAGAAACACAACTTTTTTTGTGTGCTCAATAAATGCAGAAGGGTCTGATGCAACAAAATACTCGCCGCCTTCTTTTATGCCGATTACAATAGGGGATTCGTTCTTTACTGCAACAAGGTCTTTTGAGCTATTGCTTAGCGCAATAAATGCAAAGCTTCCTTTAAGCCTTGATGCAGCAACGCGCACAGCCTCACGAAATACATGCCCCTTGAGCAAGTCCCCGATAAGGTGCGCAATCACTTCAGTGTCGGTCTCAGATGAAAATGTGTGCCCTCTGAGAGCCAGCTCATTTTTCAGCTCTTCATAATTTTCAATAATGCCATTGTGGACAACTGCAACAGCTCCGCTGCAGCACATATGCGGGTGTGTATTTTTCTCTGAGACCTCTCCATGCGTTGCCCAGCGCGTGTGGCCTATGCCTGCAAAACCCGTGTGCATTAGCTGCTCTTCAGAGAAACCGCTTATCTTTCCAACTTTTTTTGATACCCTTATCTTAGAGCCCTCTGCAGTCGCAATGCCCCATGAATCATATCCTCTGTACTCGAGTTTCTTCAGGCCCTCAAACACGAATCCGCATGCCGGATTGTTGCCGCAATATCCTACAATTCCACACATAAGTTCCACATATTGTCAAGAAATTATAAAACCATTTCTATTCAGGGCAATAAATAGGTTTCTAAAAATGCGGCAGACCGTTAAAAAACAGGTTGAGGTGGCTCGACAAAAGCTTTATTAAGCTTTTCAACAAATAGTAATGCCTGTATGAATTGTATAATACCGTTATAAAATAAATTGTAATTGATTCTTATGAAAGCCAGGCTCATAAAAGAGAAAAACGGGGAGTTTTTTGCAAAAGACATCATATTGCAGGACCGCCCTGAAAAGCTTAAAGGCCTTTTGAACAACACCAGCTGGGCAATCCTGAACGCCCTTGCCGAGAGGCCGTCATACCCTGCAGAACTTGCAAAACGGCTGAAAATACACGAGCAGAAGGTGTATTACCATATAAAGCAACTCTACAACTCAGGCCTCTTGCAGGTTGTAAGAAAAGAAGAAAGAAGCGGCTCGCTTGCAAAATACTTTGCCCCTACAGGGTATGCATACGCGCTTGAGCTCCCGTTCGGGGATGAAAAGGTTGCCGGAATCCCTGAAAAAAAGCAGAATGAATCCCTGAAAAAGTTCCTCTACCCTGCACTCAGAAGAGGTTCATTCGATGCCTTGTTTGTAGTTGGCTCGCCAGAGCCCCATGGCTCGCATCAGGTGCGCGCACGTGACGGGCATCTTGCAGTAGAGCTTGCATTTTTTCTGGGGCAGATGTGCACGTTCCCAAACAAGCCCATATCATTTCTTGATGTTGAACTAAAGGCCCAGGGAAAACTAGGGGCAAACCTTATCGTCATAGGCGGCATACTCACAAATGTTATATCCTATGAACTAAACAAATACATGCCCATAAATTTTGACGAAAGGCACTTTCCATACAGGCAAATTGTTTCGAAAAAGACAGGCAAAACATATTCCGGGGAAAACTACGGCATAATTGCAAAATGTGCAAATCCTTTTAATAAGGAGAAGAGTGCAATAATTATTGCAGGAAACACTTATGAGGGCACGCGCGCTGCAATACTTGCCCTTACAAAAAAAAGTGATGAAATATTTTCCGGATACGAGCGCGAGGACGTCTGGGCAACGCTGGTCGAAGGGCTTGACATGGATGCTGATGGAAAGGTTGACAGCATAAGAAAACTTGAATAATATACAAACCAAGTGCTGCTGTGTGCCAAAAAAGTGTTTGCATGAATGACATTGAATACGAAAGTTCCTGGCAGGAAGCGTCAGGAAACGTAGGAATTATCAGGAAGATTCTTTTTCTGATAAGCGTCGTTATCTTTCTTTTTATAGCAGCAATCACAGCAAGCATAATACAAAGGGTCGATGTCAATATAAACACTTGCGAAATGATTGCTGAAAAAAGCGCATATTATGATCACGAAACACGAATAAGAACGCGAAGTGCCGCAGAAAAAATAATGCTGGAGATTATTGGACCTGTTGAGTTCTTAGGAGACTCGCTTGAATTATGTGGAGTAGCGTTCCTCTTCAAAGACAAGAACGACACGAAATATATGTTCTGCGAAAACGGCATGATGTATAGAACAATAAAGAAGTGCAACCCACTAATAGGCAACTAGGCACACGAATAAAAGTCATCAATTATCCGTATTCACGTATTATCATCAGCTCTTCTGTTGAAAGCTTTTTACCTGCTGAAAACTCTTTCATAAGTTCGTTTGCACGAAACTTGAGTTCTTTTTCTTGAGTACTTCTCTCAGAAATGCGCTTTGTCTTTGCACTCTCTCTTGTGTTTTTCCTAAGGGCAATTAATTCACCATGAACGTCATTTGCCTGCTTGCGAAGCTCGTCAAGTTCTTTTAACACAGGAGAAATTTCTTCCCGTATCGCTTTTATCTTGCCGTACAGGGAAACTACCTGATTGTGTAAGTCCTGTGCTGCCTGCGAATTATCAACAACAATAGAGTGTATGGTCTCTGCATCCATGCGCTTTTTTTCAATTTCCGCTGAAAGCTTTGCGCGCTTTTCGAAAATTGATGATCTTTCACCAGAAGCCTGAATCACAAACTCCATCTTATCAAGGCTGTCGCGAAGCTCCTCATCTTTCTTCACAGAGCGGTGCTCTGTCTGTATTTTCCAGTCAAGATCCTTTGCCTTCTTCTTGAGGCCGTCTGCTGATTCAACTTGTACAGGAAGCTTTTTTATTTCCTCAACCAGCTTTCTAAGCTGCACTGCAATCTTTTTTACATCAGCATTTGCAGAGTTCCTCTTTTTCTTCAGCTCAACAACAAGCTTGTTCTTTTTGTCCCGCTCCTCGCGAAGCTTCTTTGCGGATTCGTTGAGGCTCTTCAAATCATTTGTTTTTTTGCGCACAGACTGTATTTTCTCTTTTACAGAATTGTTCAATTCATCGCGCTTTTTCGTAAGTTCTGCTGAGGAAGGCATAGACATACCATATAGAACATTGATTTAAATATTATTGGCGCCGCGGGCAGGATTCGAACCTGCGCGTCCTTTCGGACACCGGTTTTCAAGACCGGCGCTCAG
>JAIVYS010000051.1:0-7052 GCA_048635325.1 Candidatus Bathyarchaeota archaeon | reverse complement strand
AAGAACAATATCAAAAGGAACTGCAAAAGGAGAAATTCTTCTTAGTTCGGACGCTATCTCATTCTACGGCGGCGTTGACCCGGATACAGGCGTTGTTGTCGAAAAGGGGCACGCCTTGCAAGGGAAATCGATTTTAGGCAAAATACTTGTATTTCCGCAGGGAAAAGGCTCAACAGTCGGCTCATACACACTTTATCGATTGAAAAAGAATAATGTCGCGCCTCTTGCTATCATAAACAGGGAATGCGAGGCGATTGTGGCTGTAGGAGCTATAATATCGGGAATTCCGGCAATTGACAAGCTTGAAAAAGATGCATACGAAACACTAAAAGACGGGCAGAAAGCTTTGGTTGACGGAAATAAAGGTGTTTTGATATTAGAATAATAGTTGCTATAACAGGCGCGAGCGGCGCAGAACTGGGTATTCGGGCAATAGAGGAATTAAAGAAAAAAGGCATCGAAACCCACGTCATTGTGTCAGAGTCTGCAAAAACCGTGATGAAGTACGAACAGGAAAACTTCGAAGAATCAATGAAGCGCATAGAGTCAAACTCTGACAAAATGTACGCGGAAAACGACATTGCCGCAAGTATTGCATCCGGTAGCTTCAAAACAGATGGCATGATTGTTGCGCCCTGCAGCATGAAGAGCCTCTCTGCAATCGCAAACGGGTATGCAGATAATCTTGTGTCAAGGGCTGCGGATGTGCAGCTTAAGCAGCAGCGAAAGCTTGTGCTTGTGCCGCGCGAAAGCCCGCTCAATACAATACACCTTGAAAACATGCTGAAACTCGCGCGCATCGGGGTGTGGATAATACCTCCTATGCTCTGCTACTACACAAAGCCGAAAAGCGTGGAGGACTTGACAAATAATGTTGTCGGGCGCGTGCTTGATGCGTTTGATATTGAGCACAATCTTTACAAGAGGTGGAAGAAATGAAAGAACTAATCATACTCAAACTCGGCGGCTCGCTGATAACAGAAAAGGATAAAGATGTGCCAACAATCAATTACTCTAATCTGAAGCGCCTTGCAAAAGAAGTTGGCGAAGCGTACAAAGAAGGAACTTTTGCGCTCGTTTTTGTGCATGGCGTCGGTTCCTTCGGGCACGTAATTGTGAAAAAAACAGGAATAAACAATGGAATAACCACTGAGTCACAGCTTATTGATTTTGCAGAAACCGAACGTCTTCAGAACGAACTCAATGTCGAGGTCTGTAAAGAATTTATAAAAAACAAAGTGCCTGCAATGCCAATTCAGGCTTCTGCAACCGCAATAATGGATGCAAAAAAGTTTGTGGGCATGGACGCAAAAGCGATAAAAGGTATGCTTGAAATCGGCCTTGTGCCAACGCTTTACGGTGTTCCTGCATACGACAAAAAGCAGGGATGCTCAATCCTGTCCGGGGATGACATCTGCACTTATCTCTCAAAAGAACTTAATGCAAAAAGGCTCATACATGCAACAGATGTTGGCGGAGTCTTTGATTCAAATCCCAAGGAAAATTCTGATGCCAAACTAATAGCGGAAATTACGCACGAGAACTTTAAGGAAGTTCTTGAAAAAACTAGGGGCTCAAGCAACACAGACGTTACCGGGGGAATGAAAAACAAAATAAAAGACCTTCTTGAACTAAAAGAAACAAAATCAGAAATAATAAACGGCAACAAGCCCGGATATGTAAAGAAGGCGCTTCTTGGAGAAACAGGGCTTGGGACGCAGATAAAGTAACATACCTCTCAACAACACATTTAAAACTGCAATCAAAATCCTATATAATGAGTTTTTTCTCAAAACTATTCGGCAGCAAGAAGAATGAAGAGGAAATCATACCTGTTAAAGCAACGGTACGTTTCGATGAGTTGGGTTCTTGGTTTGACAAAGAGACTTCAGGTCTTCTGGAACCGATAACCCAAAGCACGAAAACGTTTTTTGAAGAATTAAAGGCGGTTTCCGGAGAGCTAAATGTATGCATCGGGCGCCTTGAATGCGCAAAAATCGAAAAAGAGCCTGAAGAGAGGGTTAAGCTGTTCGCTATTGACAACAGGAAAGCGCTCGTAAAAAAGGTTCGCGCATTCAACAGCAAAATCCGGTTTCCTGATGCAAAAAATCTTCCTGAAACTTCAAGGTTTCACAGCGAGATTGGCCGCGAACTAAACAATCTCATTAAGGACACAGCCAAAAACATCCATTTCACAAACATGCTCTTTACTGAAGAAGTAAAGGAGCTCGGCAACAACTTAAGGAAACTGGGCGCTGTCTTAGGTAAATCCCAAAAAGCGCTTCATGAAAACAGGCAAAAGATAGACTCGATTTTTGAAACAGAAGAAAAAATAGATGAAATAAAAGCACTAATGGATGCGCAAAAAAGCGGGAAAGAGAAATTGAAACACGCTAAAGCAACTGTGAAAAAAATGCAGGTTAGGGAAAAAGAACTCCAAAAGGAACTTGGCGCGCTGAATG
Source organism: Candidatus Bathyarchaeota archaeon (assembly GCA_048635325.1). GTDB lineage: Archaea > EX4484-52 > EX4484-52 > EX4484-52 > B79-G9 > JAFCBV01. Next base: position 4,590 of record JAIVYS010000051.1, on the reverse strand, counting down.
AAAGTGATGAGCTTACCCAACTGAAACAGGTTAGGGAGCAAAAACAAAATCTGGATGAAGAAGACGCCCTCACCGAAACAAGGGTTTTGCAGATGTTCTCCCCTCTTGGAAAAGCCATGAAAAAATACGAAAGATACAGCACAGGGCTTAACAAGGATGAGGCCAAAACACTGGCGCTCTACATGAACGCGCCACTCAATGCCGTACTCGTCGACAAAGAGCACAAGGTGCTGAACAAGATTCTTGAGAACATGGAAATGCTGATAAATGCCGGAAGGATTGACCTGAAAGGAAAGCAAAAGGACAAAGCAGTTGCCCAGATTGCGCTGCTGAAAAAAAGCAGTAACCTGTCAAGCCATATTGAAAACTATGAGGCAACACAAAAGAAAATCAAGGAACTGGACCGTAAAATCAAAGGCGCAAAAATAATTGAAAAAATAGATTCCTCAAAAGATGCGCTTTCAGGCATTGAAAATAAAATTGAGGAAGAAAAGCAAAAAATTCTAAAGCTTAAACACGTTATTGAAAACACGGAACAGAACACAGCCCAAAAAATAAAAGAGCTTGAACCATTGCTGAGCCGGATTTCTGATAAAGAAGTGAGTGTTGAATATATTTCTTAGATGAGCGCAAAATACGCCTGCATTGATTCTATTTTTGTTTTCGATATTGTCATTTCATACCTTTAGCGTAGGGTAGCAACAATAAATCACACAATAAAAAAGCGAGTCCGATGGGATTTGAACCCACGACCCCTTGCTTAGGAGGCAAGTGCTCTATCCACTGAGCTACGGACCCAAGCCTTTCTTTACTTCTCCACCTATTGGTATGATGGCTCGCAAAGATGCTATTCGCACAAAAACAGTAAATACTGCTCATGCACCTCCAAGACAGCTCTTGACGCATGTCTTGAAGGAAGCATTGATGGAAAGAAAAAGCACCTCCAAAGGAGGCGCAAATACAGTCCATCGTACTTTATGATTGGTTAAATCATAATGTTCTTAATCTCGCTCGTATACCCATTTCTCAGAGTGATGAGTATAATCAAGTATCTGGTCAATCCCGAAAAATAGCGGAATCTCGCGCCCTGCACTCTCGGGAGCGTCAGACGCGTGTATCAGGTTCCTGCCTGTGTGCATGCCATAGTCATGGCGGATTGTGCCTGGCACAGCGTCTTGCGGGTTGGTTGCGCCGACCATCTTTCTTATGGCTGCTATAGCGTTATCGCCCTCAACAACCATTGCGACCACAGGCCCTGCGGTTATGAACTCAGTAAGCCCCTTGTAAAACGGTTTATCCTTGTGCTCACCGTAGTGCTCTTCAGCCATTTCAGGGGTTATATTCAGCATACGAAGCGCGACTATCTTGAACCCCTTGTGCTCAAAGCGCGACAATATATCGCCGACAAGCCCTCTATGGACTCCGTCAGGCTTTACCATAATGAATGTCTTCTCAAATACCATGTATTTCACCTATCCTATAAACTTGAACAACTCAGGCAGCACGGAAATGACTCCCTTTACTGCAAGAACAATTGCAACCACATTTATTAAAATGTTGGGAACGGGCGCGCTGCCGAAAAAAAGCAGCAGGGAACCCACAATATCAACTAATCCCAGGGGGGACGCAAACGGGAAAATCATCGGCAGGGGAAAAAGCGACATTAGTCCCTTCAGGGCAAGCACTATAATGCATATTTTGACAATCCATGAGGGTCCGGGAAAATCTCCCAGAAAAAGGATTATTGCAGCCACGAGGTCTGCTATCCCGAAGATGTTGAATATCATAATTGAACTTGTGGAGAAAATGTTATAAAAAAGACATGGTTTTGAGAATCTATCAGGCATCAATAACCAATATTTGACATCACGTATTTTTGGAGAATGCAGACATCAAATTCTTCTGCATTCGAACAATCTTTCTTTTGATCAAACTGTTTCTTTGCGAGCCATCAACCCACTAGGCGGCGAAGTAAAGAAAAGTTTGTGACATATACTTCTTCTCCCACTCACTCAAATACTCCTCAGAAACCTCTACTTCTGCCCTCTTTTTGATTTCACGCTCATGAGAGTATTTTTCTCTCATAGCATACCCGTAGATTGCGCCAAATCCAAAGCCTGCCAGATGCGCAGCATGCCCTATGCCTGTGTCTGGCGAAAAAATTCCGACAACATCAATCACAACCCACATGAACGCAAGAAGTATCATGGGCAAGGGTCCACCTATGTAAAGCACCAGTTTTGGGCGAAGCACAGTCAAAGCGCCGAGAACCGCCATTATCGCTCCTGATGCACCGAGAGACAGGGAATTTGGGTAAAAAAATAATGCTGCGATGTTCCCTGCAACTGCGCCTGAAAAATAGAGCACAAGAAAGTTTCTTGAGCCGATAACGCGCTCGAGTATTATGCCGAAAAGCCCGAGGGCAAACATGTTCTGCAAAAGATGGCTCAGGTCAGCATGCATGAATGAAGAGGTTATGAATGTCCAGGGCATTGCTAAAACCAGAGAGGGCCTGAAAGACAGAATTTTTATGATTGGCGGAAAAACAGCTTCCAGCACAAATGCAACACATATTATTCCGAGAAGCCACCAGGCGTAAAAGCGCAATTTCTCCATAAAGATGTATCGTTTCAAAGAGATATATAATACAGCGCGTGCGGCAAGCATATAATATTCGCTGGTGTAAAAAATGTATGATTGAAGCGCTCGTGTCTTTTTTTGGAGACCTCAATCCATGGCTTGTTCTTGGCATTATTGCAGCCACGCCTTTCGGAGAAGCAAGGGTGTCAATAATATACGGGCTTGCCAAAGGCCTAGACCCGCTTTACGTTTTCCTTATATCTGTTGCGCTAAATATTCTGGTTCTGGTTCCGCTTCTTATTGCACTGCGGCAGAAATGGGTCATGAAAATCATACACTTCATCATGGGAAAAAGAATAACGCGCATGGTTGAGAAAAACAGGAAGAAATTCGAAATTTACGAGGAGCTTGCCCTGCTCGGGTTTGTTGCAGTCCCTCTTGTCGGGACAGGGGCGTGGACAGGTGCCCTGCTTTCAACTGTGCTTGAGCTTGACGCTAAAAAATCATTTTTTGTAATCGCAGCCGGCGTCTTTTTTGCGGCAACCATAATATTCCTCGGAGCAAACGGAGTGATTTACGCCCTTGAGTGAGTTCATGCGCAACACTGACTTTCGGCTTTTTGCGGCAATAGCATCAATATCTGCATTTTCTGTCATGGGCGCGTCCTTTCTCGCGCCGTTTGAGGTGCGCTTTCTTGGCACGCTTACAGATAATCCCGCGCTTGTCGGGCTGACATTTTCAGTGGGTGCAATATTCTTTGCTATTCTGTCCTTTGCACTCGGGCGCTCAAGTGCCAGGTTCGGCAAGCGAAGAATTGTGTTTTTGGGTACGCTTCTCGGGATTGTATACCCGCTTCTTTATGCTGCTTCGGCAAGTATCTTCCAGTACATGGGAGTAAAAGTTGTGTGGGCATTTTCCGGGGCAGCTATGGGACCAATCCTTATGGCACTCCTGCAGGACACGCTTGAAAAGAACAGCAATAAGGGGCGGGCACTTGGCATATTCCACTCTGCAGGCGCGCTTGCCGGAAGCTTTGGCGCATTCCTCGGCGGCTATGCCAGCGAAACACTGGGCTTCATAGCAGCATACCGCCTTGAGTCTGTCCTTCTCATTATGCCTGCAATTATTGCCATTGCCTTTCTGGGCATAGGAGACCGCCGGAAAACCCCTCCTGCCGGCCCGAAAAGAAGCATCTTCTTTGCACCGAAATACCTTCTCTCGCGCCCTGCTCTCAGGTTCCACATAATACTGCAAACAGCTTTTGCCATGAGCTGGCACATGAAGCCCATACTTTTCCCGCTGTCAATTTACGCGCTTGCAAAAAGCGACATACTCACCGGAAGCGTTTTTGCATCTATGGGCATTATCGCAATGATTGCATTGCCTCTCGCAGGCAGCATGATCGACAGGAAAGGCTTTTTGTCAAGCGCAAAAAAGGCATATGTTATTCTCGGCATAAGCACTCTAGGGCTCGCGCTTTCACCGGGCATATATATTTTCTGGGCATTTGCAGCGCTTTACGCGCTTGGCGAGGCAATAAACGGACCAATGAGAAATGTAATTGAGATGGAAAACATAGAAAGCAGGCATCGCGGGGAAATTCTCGGATTCTACTGTGTGTATGACTCTGCAATTGCCGCGCTCTCGCCTGTGGTAGCAGGAGTCCTGCTTTTTTATTTTGGTGCGCAGGAAATAATTGTTTTCTATTCTGTACTGCTATGGGTCGGGCTTTTGGTTGGGCTTAGGGTTTTGAAGCCATAATGTTTCTCGACCTGAAAATAGTCCATGGTGCCGCGCATTAAACGTTTATATGCCCTGGTTCAATATACATTATGGGTTTGAAAGCGCAATGGTTCTGGGGCCTTATCGGGTCTCTGGGTTACATATTAGATGAGCCCATATACTATGTTTTTTTTATATTCTTTCTTGCGCCGCTTGCAAAAGAAAAGAAAACCCACAGAGAAAAATTTGAAACGCTATCATTTCAGGAAGTCCAGCAGTTCCGGCAGG
>JAIVYS010000050.1:0-7165 GCA_048635325.1 Candidatus Bathyarchaeota archaeon | reverse complement strand
GACATCAAGCAATCTTATTTCCCGAATCGATAGACGATTATATAGCAGAAAACAATCCGGTAAGATTTATCGATGCTTATGTTGATAAACTTGATCTGTCAGAAATGAGGTTTACTCATTCTGAGACCAAAGAAACCGGTAGAAAGCCATATAATCCGGGCGATTTAATGAAGCTATATATTTACGGATATCTCAATAAAATTCGTTCCAGCCGGCTTTTGGAAAAGTCAACTCATCAAAACATAGAAGTTATATGGTTGCTGCAGAAGTTGTCACCTGACTTTAAAACGATCGCGGATTTCAGAAAAGATAACGGCAAGGCTATAAAAAAAGCATGTAAGGACTGTGCAGTTGAACGTGGCAGAGAACTTAAGCCAATGTCAATGAAAATGAGACAGCACGCCATATTAGGGGTGCTATTCATACTTGCAGGTCTTATTATTGGCTTTCTTGATGAAAATCTTTTAGTGGCAGCAGTATCCGTCATACTTGCATGGTATCTATTGTCCCGAAATAAAAAGGAACAGGTCCCGCCTTATGAAGTAATATGACAATACCTCTAAGCGCAAACGCATACATTGCGTTTTAGTATAACAGACAACGTCTGGGAATGAACAAATGAATTTATGCAGGGGACCGGATTTGAACCGGCGAACCCCTTCGGGACCGGGCCCTAAACCCGGCGCCGTTAGCCGTGCTTGGCTACCCCTGCAGTATTGGTTAAATTGGTTTTTGGTCAATAATGATTTTGACATAAACAATATATAAGGAACTAACAAGTGCATTGCACGGTTAATGCAACTCAGGCGCCGTTGTTTTCTGGCGAAACCTTTGCAAAGCCAACATACTCATACGCTGAATAAACCGCAAGAACAGCTTCTGCAACTCCTGTTATTGCCTGCTTGAACTTTGTGTCTGCAACATCCCCGCATGCAAACGCCCCGGGAATATTCGTCTCAGAGTTTCTGTTGATTATTATCTCTTCTTTTTTGTTTGTTGCCACACCTATATTTTTAGCAAGGCCTGATAAAGGCACATGCCCGACATCAATGAAAAGTCCCCCAAGCACAAGCTCGCTTGAGCCGTTGTATTCTTTGTCAAGAACAACATGAGTTATGAGTTTTCCATCGCCTTCAATCTCGATGACGTTTGTGTTATTTATCACTTCTATCTTTCCGCTTGCCTCAAGGCGCTTCAGGTTTGCAGGCTCTGCGCGAACCTTTTCGCGCCTGTAAATTATGTATACCCTGGACGCATACTCTGCAAGAACCAATGCGTCCTTTACAGCCGAGTCACTGCCCCCGACAACGCCGAGCGCCTTGCCCCGAAAGAGCGCACCGTCACAGAGCGCGCAGTAGGAAACACCTCGTCCTGCATATGCTGCTTCCCCGGGCACATCGAGTTTTCGAACGCGCGTTCCTGTCGCAAATATGACTGTTCTGCCAAAATACTCCTCGCCCCCTGCAGTGACGTGGAACATTGTCTGCTCGTTCTCCTTGGCAATATGAACGTCATTGGCCTCACGGGTTACAATCTTCGGATTATACTCTTTTGCGTGCTCCTCGATCTTCTGTGCAAGCTCCAAGCCGCCTATGCGCTTGAAACCGGGATAATTCTCGACAATATCTGTCAGCGCGAGCGCTCCTCCTGGCTCTTTGACAATGACAAGGCATTTCATGCCCAACCTGCCGCCGTACATTGCAGCAGAATACCCTGCAACCCCGCCGCCGATAATGATTGTGTCATAAATCATAGGTTCTATTTGAAGGGAAAAGTATTAATGTTGTTGAGTGAGAAGTTGATGTCATGTGCAACGCCCTCGAGAAGATTGCGCGGACTGTTTAAATGGGCTTATTCCTCTCCATGCCGGTGGCAACACAAACTATATATCCGGGCTTTGCACAATAAACATATGCCTGAAACAGGAAGAGGCTTTATGAGCTTCAACATGCTTGTTGCACTGGTTGTCCTGATACCTTCAAGCATGCTTTTGATAAGCTTTCTCGAAGAGCTTGGCAGGCTCTGCCCGCAGGCAGAAAACACAGTGATCTTTTCCATAATTACAGGCTGTGTTGTGCTTTTAAGCCTGATGAACTTTATGAAAGTAGTGCTTATGGAATGAATTGTCAGCCACAGACCCTATTTTTAGTGTCTTCTGGATTTTTATAACGTCTGTTGCTCTTATTTAAAAAACTTAACCCCCCATTAGTCAGGATGCCAAAAACAAAGGACACTGGAAAGGAAAAGCCCCTGCCGGAAGTGAATATCGGGATTCTGGGGCATGTTGACCACGGAAAGACCACTCTTACACAGATGCTGACAGGAAAGTTCACTGACGAGCATTCTGAAGAATTAAAGCGCGGAATATCCATACGCCTTGGCTATGCTGATATGCACATAAGGAAGTGCCCAAAATGCGATGAGCCGCTCTGCTACAGCACTTTTCCAAAATGCTTTCATTGCGCAACCGAAACCGCGCACCAGAGGACGGTTTCTTTCATAGACTGCCCAGGGCACGAGACACTCATGGCAACAGTCCTTACAGGCGCATCCCTTATGGATGGGGCGATTTTGGTCATTGCCGCAAACGAGCCATGTCCCCAGCCGCAGACTGCAGAGCATCTTGAAGTCATGAATATAGGCGGGATAAAGAACATAGTCAGTGTCCAGAACAAGATAGACATAGTAACTGAGGAAGAGGCATTCAAAAACTACACTGCCATCAAAGCCTTTGTCAAGGGCTCTGTTGCAGAAAATGCGCCCATAATTCCTGTTTCTGCCCAGCACAGGGCAAACATCGAGGCATTGATCTCTGCAATAGAAAAGTTCATTCCAACACCTGAAAAAAACACAAAAAAAGACCCACTCCTTTATGTTGCAAGAAGCTTTGATGTCAACAAGCCCGGAACTTCTATTGCAAAGCTTGGCGGCGGAGTCATAGGGGGCAGCCTTGTCGAAGGCACACTAAAGGTTGGCGACAACATTGAAATCGTTCCCGGCATAAAGGTTGGTGACAAGTACAAGCCAATCACGACAAAAGTTGTTTCTATAATGAAAGGCGGAGTCGCGCTTGATACCGGAACACCCGGCGGGCTGCTGGCAATCGGGACAGAGCTTGACCCTGCAATCGCAAAATCCGACAATCTCATAGGAAATATTGCAGGCATTCCCGGAAAACTGCCTCCTGTAAGAAACACACTCAGTCTTGAGACCAAGATGCTTGAAAGAAAGATAGTCGAGAACATGCCAGAGCGCATTGTTGAAAAAGATGCACTTCTTATGAATGTAGGCACTGCAAGGACTGTCGGCGTTTGCACGAAAGTCGGGAAGACACATGAGTTTGTCCTGAAGCTTCCTGTTGCTGCAGCAAAAGGCGATAAGGTCGCGCTCTCAATGCAGGTCGAGGGCAGGTGGCGCCTTATAGGATATGGCATCGTTGCGGATTAGTTCGCTCAATAAAAATCTACTTTCGTTTTCTGCGAGCCTTTGAATCCTTAAGTTTTTTGGGCTTTGGAATATCCTTTTTATATACAATTGTTCTGTATGGAAACGGTATTTCTACACCCTCTTTGTCAAAGCGCTTCTTTATGCTTTCATTTAATTCAGCAGATACTCTATACGCTGTGGCCTGGTCTGCCACCCAAAAAATAAGCCTTAGCTGGACAGAACTGTCGCCGTAATTGCGCAACCGCACAACAGGCAGGCCGGGTGTGTTCACAAGAGTCTTGCTTAAAGGAATGTCCTGAATGACTTGAGTGTGCTTTTTGGTCTCTTCAATCATTATTTTGCGCGCAAGATCTATGTCTGAATCATAGCTTATGCCAGCATCAACATACGCCAGTATTTTCGAGTCCCCGATAGTGTAATTTATAATGGATTCCTTGCTCATGATATGGTTTGGTATGATTATCCTCTTGTTCTCCCATGTCTTTATGACTGTGTGGCGAAGCGTTATATCCTCGACCACACCCTCGTCATCCACTATTCTCAGGCGGTCGCCAACACGAAACGGCCTGTACATTGCAAGGGTGACACCTGCAACAAGATTTGCAAGAGAGTCCTGCGCTGCAAGGCCTACAACAATGCCCAATATGCCTGCACTCGCAAACAGGCCGACTGCCAGTGCGCGAAGGGGCGGTATCGAATACATGAGAAAGGCAAGGCCTATGAGATATATGATTGCGATTATCAGGCTTCTTGCTATCCGCTGCCTTGTGAGGTCAAGTTTCCTTTTCGAATTTGCCTCGAGTTTGAAAAACGCGCGGCTCACAATATGTGCAGCTAAAGGCGTAATTATGATTATCGCCAGCGGTATCAGTACATCAACAGTATGTAAAGCTGCAAGCTTATCTGATATCATGCTGCCAAAATTATCAAAGAGAGCCATTTTAACACATCTTTATTTTGTTGGCACTGGTATATTAATTGAATTACTTTTTCAAATGCTAAAGATTCCGCTACTCTATTGAGTAGCGGCATGCGGAATCTTTGCATGTCAACAACTTTGGTGATATTTATGGGCATGCAAGGCATGCCGCCGGTCTATTGACCGGCGGTTATTGACATACGCCTTCCTTTTATCATCTTCAAACTTCTCAATCGCGTAACGAAGCATGGTTCTTGGCATATTCTTGCAGTGCTTTTGCAGAAAAATCTCCTCTCTATTTCTGTCGCGGTTGCCGACCTCGCGCAGCATCCAGCCAACTGCCTTGTGAATGAGGTCATGATTGTCATTGAGTAGAATTTTAGCAAGCCTCAGGGCATCCTCAAACTCATTATTCCTTATGAATGCATACGTTGAGATGATTGCAATCCTGCGCTCCCAGAGGTTGCCTGATTTTGCAAGAGTGTAAAGTGTTGACTTGTCTTTGTCCAGAAGATAGTTGCCGAGAATATAGGGCGCAGAGCTGTCCACCAAGTCCCAGTTGTTTATGTTCTTTGTGTTTTTCAGGTAAAAATCAACTATTTCTTTTTTGCCCAAGTCATCCGCTTTTTTGTATTTCGAAACCAGTATGAAAAGGGACGTCAGCCTGTGCTCGTGAACCCTGCTTTCAAGAAGCTCCTGCATATCTTCAAGCGCAATGTCTTTGTATTTCGCAGCCACCTTGCGCTGGCCAGGAACCTTTACACCGAGAAATATGTCTCCCTCGCCGTACTCGCCTTTTCCTGTCTTGAAAAAGCGCGAGAGTATTTTTGCTTTTTCCGGGTCTGCGAGTTTTTCAAGGTCTTGTTTGAGGCTTGAGGGCATAATACCTGATTGTTTGTGCTAGAATATATTGGTTATTGTCTTACAAACAAGCTCCTATATCGCAAAATCAGATAGCTTTCGGGTCTGGCTGTAAAATGTTGCCAAAAGCTTTAAAAAATTCTGATCTTATTCTTATTTAGGAGTGAGTTTCAGTGATTGGGTTGTGATAATTATGGCATATAAAAATAGTTAAAATGCAAGCGGTTTGCATCCCGATGTATTGCATGATTTGCACTGGGGTGCTGAGGAACTGCTTCAAGGTGGTTTTCATTGCAAGTGTGGTACGTATACATCATTAGGGCTTTGTGTATAAAGTCCGATTTTTGACCTACTTTATACACAGAAGAGGGACTTTTTACACAGAATACTTTATATGCAGGATACCCCATAATTTTACATAGGTTTAGTACAAACACAATTTACAATACATTATATTTTGTATTATGTGATAATTAGTATGGATATTTCAACAATTGGTTCAACATTACAGATAATCGCTACTATTGGCGGGTTTCTTTTAGGTCTTGCTTTTTGTGCTCTTGCTCTCGGTGGATACAAAGCAAGATTTGAATCCGTTGAAAAAGCGGTGAAAGAGAAATTACCTAAAGAAATAAGTAAGATGGGTGATGAAATCCATTCTCTTGATAAAACCATGTGTTCTATTCGTTCTGCCTTATTACAAACAAAGGTACTTGATAGCGCCTTTTTAAAAACAGAGAGCCCCATAAAGATAACCCCTCAAGGGAAAAAAGCTTTGAAAGAGAGTGGATTCATAGATATATTTTCTGAACACAAAACAAAAATCTTAGATAGAATTAAACATAAAAATCTACAGACAGATTATGATGTGCAACAATATGCGATAAATGTGGTTTTCGTCTTATCAGACGAACCGTTTATGGAACCGCTAAAAAAATATGCATATCAAAAAGGAGAACCCCTTTCGGAATTATTGTACATTGCAGGCATATATGTCAGAGATGAATATCTTAAATCAAAGTTCAATAAAAAAGATTAGTTTGCCAACTCCTGAGCCTCCTGTATGCAAACACAGATATTATGGCAGATTATCTTGCACAAGACCTCATTTACCTGTGCCGTCCATGACTTGCTTCTTACTCTGTCGCCAAACTTTGATTTTACCATGTGTACGGTGGTTTCTGCATTGCTTCTCTTGTGGTAGTGTTCCATAAACTCCTCATTGTTCAGCATGAAGAAATGATACATTTTACTCCAAGCCATAGAGCCTCTTGCCTTGCCTGTTACATTGCTCTTGAAAGGGATGTAAGGCGTTGCACCTGTTTGAGCGATAAGCCTGTGATTTTCCTTTGAAGAATATGCCTTGTCACAGCTTATCTCATCCATGTCAAAAGATTCATTCGTTTTTTCAACCAATCCTTTAAGTTCTGGCGAATCGTTGTTAAATTCAGTCGTCACCTTGACGCTCGAAATGATGTTTGTCTTAACGCCTGTCATAAAATGGCACTTAACCCATCTTCTCGTATTTACGTCTTTTCCATGCTTGAAAGAAAACCATCTCTGGAAATTGCTTGTCCCAAATCCTGTACTGTCAATGGCGAAGTCCTTTTCAACTGATTTAAGAGGCAGGCTTGTCAAAGTCACCATGTCAGACAATATCGGTGTTATGTCTTTTCGTTGCAGAAAGTGACCAACAGACGCATAACAAGGCTTGCTTTCAATATATCCCTTTTCTCTTGCTGTCTGCATGTCGCTCATGAATCGCCTAAGTGAGAATGTAGTGTAAACTTTCATCACGCAACTGTACACCATGTCGCTTAAGGGCAATGATGGTCTTCCAAACGTATAGTTCGGCTCAGTTATGTTGGCTGTCATATCCCTTAACAGTTCCATTAATTTACCTTTCTCTGAGGTCTGTGCCTTGTCGTAAGCAGACCA
>JAIVYS010000049.1:0-7200 GCA_048635325.1 Candidatus Bathyarchaeota archaeon | reverse complement strand
GCTATACAGGGATATTGTTTGGGATAATTATTCTTGTTGTCGGGGTTTACTTATTATTATTCTAACCCAAACTTTTCTTTACTGCGCCAGATATTGGTATGATGGCTTGCAAAGAAATAGTTTGATCAAAAGAAAGATTTGTCGAATGCAGAATCTATTGGTAATCTGCACTCTCCAAGAATACGTGCATGTCGAAGTTGGTTCTTGATGCATTATAAACACATCTTTGCGGCGGCACACCCGACCACAGCAAGCTGCGGAGAATATAAAGAACCATTTATACGATACAGTATGCTGCTGCCTCAAAGCAACCTGAGCATCTCTTTTGCAGATTTTCTAAACTCCGCGTATTGCTTGTCTTTTTTAATGCACAATCCAACCGCCGTGGATGCAAGGCAAAGAAGGCGCAATTTTTCAAGACGGTAGTTTTCTTCGTTTGTTAGTGGAATTTCCGTTTCATAGCCCTCTTTTATGCCCTTGAAAAAAACACTGTCAAAAGAAGGTGTGTCTGCGCGCGCCATGTCCATCATAGGGTCTCCGCCAATGATATACCCGGGGTCTAAAAAAAGTATTTCACCGCGCTTTTCTGAATATATAAAATTACCTGCATTGATGTCTCCGTGAAGAAGTTTTGGATGCATTATAATCATCCTTTTATCGCGTGTGCATTCATGTAGTTTTTCTCTTTCATCTGCAGTGAATATTTCAAGAGCAGCGTTCCGCATGCTACAGTCCATATGTTTTTCAAGAACTTCGTGCCATGTCTTACAATTCCAATGGTTTTCAGTGAATGCGTTTCCGAAACCATTTACCTGAATGCAATGTAATTTTTTCAGTGTCGCTCCAATCAGTTTTGCAAAAACGTATTTGAACTCAGATGGCACATACTTCAAGTTGATTCCCTCAATGAATTCAAGAACTTCAAACATGTACGGTATTTTCTTTCTTGAAGTGTCTGCAAATATTGTTCGAGGTGTGGGGATATTGTTTTCGCGTGCTTTTTTTCGCCAGAAAATCTCAGTCGCTATGCTGTTATCAGGGCATATTTTTACAAAATATTTTTTCGATGCACTGCCCGTAACTGAAACGCATACGCTGCTTTTAGCATTTATTACAAATGGGTCACTCACAGGCGTTATTTTTGCATCCAGAAAAATCTTTGGCAGCATGGTGTCCAGTTCGGCAGTTATTTTGAGTAGTATGTCTTCAGGAACTCTTTTTTCATGATTGCGTGAATGCTTGTTTTTTAATTCAGGCATGATATACCTCAAGAAACATTATTGAGCTAAGGAGTAGGATTTGTATAAATGATGTTGGTGAGTTAGATTGAAAAATGTTTATAGAATCTGTTCTATAGGTTCCATCCCAATTTACGGTTGGTGATATTCACGAAAGAGTGCTTCGCACGCTTACGGTATGCCCGATATTGGTTCTTGGTGCATTAGAACACATCTTCGCGCTTTTCAAGGTATTTTTTTAGCTCCATGCATCGATCTTGTAGACATCCAATCCCTCTTTCTGCATAACCAATGTTTTCGGGAGTTCTACAACAGCATCGCAATATTCTGCCCTTCTTTTAAGGCAATTTTTTTCGTCAAAATAATACACATCATAATTCAAAAATATTTTATGTTGGTACTCACGCGGAAACCCAAAAAACCGAGACGCAAAGTCCGTATGGCTTTCATTGTAGAGAAAATCAATCATGAACTTATGCGTCGGCCTGCTCATTATAGCGTAGGTGCCGGTCTTGTTGCCAACAGACTCTGCATAGGTATTCAAAAAAAGAGAGTCCCTGTCTGCCGTAGTTTTCTCGCGATCAAACAGGCACTCATCCCCTGCTGCACAGCCGGACAAGTGAGAAAACGAAATTCCCACGATGATTCCTATGACTAATAGAGGTGCTGCCTGCCTTAAATAACGGATGCTTAGCAAAGGTATGGCACACATTATTATCAGCAAAATCGGCGGATAAAGAAGCAACATATATCTCCGATGCACCCAGTTCAGATGAAAAAGCATTGGAATGATTTGAAAAACAAGCCATGCATAGAGGAAAAAAAGCCGGTTTTTTAATCCAGCAGACCTGTTAAATGAAAAAAGCATGATACCGAAAAAAGACAGCATTAAAGGCAGGAAGAGCGCGTCTGCCGATAATAACTGAAAAAGCCTTTCAATGTTAATCATGATGTTTCGAACTGTGAAAACAGGGCTTCGAATTTCACCAATTGCGAGGTTTAAAAACTCAAATGCAGGAAATAATGCCAACACAGCAACTGGCCCGAACAGGCCGTATCTTTTCACGTGGGCAATGGCCCTTAGAGGCTTTACTTTTTCGATTATGATAAGGTAAGCTGCCATAGCCAGCACAAGCATGATATTTTCTTTTTTTATCAAAATCGAAAAAAGCAGAAGCGCATATGAAAAAAAGTAAAGTTGCGGCTTTTTGAGTTTCAGGGAAATGAAAAAAATAGCAACAGAGAGTATAACAAAAAAGCTGTTGGAGACTTCAGCCATGCCTGTTCCCGAATAGAAGACATGCCACGGCAGTATCGATAAAATAAAAGAGCTTAATAACGCCAACTTTTCATTCCTTGTGAGCACATATACCAATAAGAACATGGCTAAAACAGATATGGCTCCAAAAAACAGGTTCATGGAATACAAGACGTTTGCCTTCAGCCCAAACAAAAAATATGCTATCGCCTGAACAAATGAATATCCGTGAACGTGCATGTCTTTAACTTTCGGGCAATCGCATGAAATAATCCCATAGTCATCCATCATGCTTTTTGCAAAAATCCGGTACTCCCAGGAATCGGCATTTAATATGTCTGCCATGGGAGAAAAATGCATTCTCAATGAAGTGCCTAAAAGAAAAAGTACCAGAAGAAAAACCCAGTATTTTCTGGGAATAGCAGAAAAGTATTTTTTAATGAGAGTATAATTAAGCATGAAAAGATAAAGAATCAGCAAAAACAGCAACAGGTAAAGATATGGTGAAATCTCAGCATAAAAATAATATTGTATTTCGCGCAGCATTTAGGAACCACAGAACTTATCCAGAACAAGCACATATAAATTTCTTTTCAGGCAGTTGCCGTGAAGGGAAACGTATTTATTTTAGCTTGGCAAAGAATGCTCATGAAGAATATCGAAAAGAGCGTCACAATAGATGAAATAAATAAAACAATTACTTTGTCACTTAACCCCCGCCTATATTCCCAAAGCGTTATAATGCGCGCAGCCTATCGGTTTACAGAGAACTTTGATGTTGCAGTTGACGGGGATCCGCTTGATAAGATAACTGTTGTTTTTAAGGTGTGTGCTGAAGACAAGAAAGATGCAAAAAAAGAAGATCTTGATGCGATTTCAGCGGCTTTCCATAATGAGCTTCTTCACGCAAGCGTTGAGGAAACACAGGCAAGAAGGTATGCTGACACGAGGAATGCATTGATAGGGGCTGCTGTGAGGCAGTTGATGCCGATGAATATTGATCCACGGGCTATTGCAGAAACTCTAAATTCGTATGCTGATAAAAAGGGTGCTGAAAGTGAGCCTAAAGGAAAAAATAAAGAATCTGAGAAAGCGAAAACCTGCTGAGAATACCAAAGAAAAAACAGGCATTCTGGACGGGCTTGTTGTACTTGGGGCTCTGGCAGGTGCAATTGCAGTTACTTCTGAGGCAAGTGCGGCACCAACATGCGATGCTGTGACTCACGAGACTGATGAAACAGGCTTTACTCCACGTGACGACGGAATTGAGGTAGGCTCGTGGGACAACCACTGCTGGTGGGATCACACTTGGTGGGACCATAGTTGGTGGGACCACACTTGGTGGGATTGGACTGCTTGGGCTATAGCCTTTTGACCGCTACAACCAATAGGGCGCTGGTCCACAAACACAGTAATTACAGGGATTTTAAATAAATGCAGTCTCTATACTAAATTATGTTAAAAAAAATATACTGTGTATTCAGCTACGAATGCAATAACAACTGCCTTCATTGCGCAGTTGATTCAGAAAAAAACAGAAGCAAAATAATAACAAACCAGAACATAGACAAATTTATTGATTCACTCAAAAACGAAGGAGATTTTGAGCTTGAGATTTCCGGCGGAGAACCGACATGCAAAAAAGAGTTCCTGTATTATATTGAAAAAATTGTTCAGAAATATCCGAAGACGCGCTATATTGTTCTGTCAAACGGGAGAAACTTTTCAAACAAGTGGCTTGCTGAAAAGCTTGCTGAACTCAATCCATTCAGTGTGCTAATACCACTTCATGCAGACACTGCAGAAATTCATGACCAAATTTCACAGGCATCAGGAAGCTTTGAGGAAACATTGCAAGGCATAGAAAATCTTTATGAGTGCGGTGTCCGGGTCGGCCTTAAGACGGTTATCCACAAAATCAACTATAAAAGAATGCCTCAACTCATAGAACTGGTAAGCAGGCGGTTTCCTAATTGCCCGGGAATAACAATAAACGGTCTTGATATGCAAGGGAAAGCACTTGAAAATGAGAAACTCGTTGGAATCAGAATACGCGAAACCATACATTACATTGAAGCGGCAATAGACGCTGCCAAGAATAGCGGCATTCGTATAACAGCATATTCAATACCCCCTTGCTTGATGAGAGAAAAATATCGGAAGTATATTGGCCTAAAGCATAGAAGCAATGTGATTACGAAAACGCCTAATTCAAATATGCTGAAAATGAAGCTAATGTACGGGACTGTTGAAAAATGCAAAGAATGTATTTATTACAAAACCTGCACAGGAACGTGGTACTCTTATTTTGACCACTACGGAACTGACGAAATCAAACCAATAAGGCAAAACAATGATTAGCAAGACCAAAGAAAAGATCTCTGTTTGCACAAACGAATACTTCACTGAAAAGCTTGGCTCCAAATATTTAGTCACCACACGGCACGGGGGGTTCGCTTTTTTGAGTCGCGAAGAATATGATGTGCTTTTTCGTGGGACATTTACAGAAAATGACGAACTATTTAAGAAACTAAATAATGTGGGAATACTCATCTCAAAAGAGAATATAAAAAATATAATATTTTCATTTGAAAAGCAACTGGCATATTTTCTTGCTCCAAAAGTATATATGATAAATCTTTCAAATGAATGCAACCTCATGTGCAAATATTGCCATGCAAACGCAACACCAGACAACGCAGAAACAATGACTGAAGAAATAATGGATAAAACAATCAAATTCATGGCATCTTCTCCAGCCAAAGGATTTTACATTGAGTTTCAGGGAGGCGAGCCTCTTGCAAAATTCAATGGCATAAAAAAATTCATGAAAAAACTAAATGCTTCTGCAAATGAAACTGGCAAAAAAATAATTTCAGCGGTAATTGTCAGCAACATGACGCTTATGACTGAAGAAATAGCAAAGTTCATCATTGAAAACAACATCGGAATTTGCTCATCTCTTGACGGACCGAAAGAGCTTCACGATCTTCAGAGGCAGTATGTGGACGGTTCGGGTTCTTATGATTTGGTCACAAAATGGCTGGCATATCTCAAGGATCGTAAAAAGACCGTAAACATATTGCCAACAATAACCTCATATAGCATAAAATTCGGTGCAAAAAAAATAGTGGATGAGTATGTCAAGCTGGGTGCAAGAAGAGTTATGTTTCGCCCGGTGTATTGTGTCGGACGCGGTAAAGCCAATAAAGATGAGCTTGCAGTGCCGGCAGAAGAATTCGTCAGGTTCTGGAAAGAAAGCATAGAATATATGGTAGAACTCACAGAAAAAGGTACTTTAACATATGATTCACAAATTCAGTCAATGCTGCGCAACATGACTGGATTCCCGCGCTCATACATGTGCATGCGAATGCCGTGCGGCGCAGGAATATCACAAGCATCAATATCTCCTGACGGAACAATATTTCCGTGCGACCTTGCAAAAACAATGCCTGATTTGGCAATTGGCAATGTAAATGAAAGCTATCTTGATGTCTTTTCCAGGGCAATTCCAATGTATGCAAGGACCGCTGAAGCAAATCCCCTGTGCGACACGTGCGCATTCAGTGCATATTGCGGCATATGCTATTCGAGAACTTATGCTACGTTCAGGGATATTATTCCAAGGACTCCGGTGAACTTTGAGTGTAAAGTAAACAAGGCTATGTTTACATACCTCTTTGAAAAGCTGCAGGACGAGCGATACAAAAAAGTGTTTGAGTCATGGGTTAAACTAAAAAGGTAAAAAAATGTACGTAGAACTTGCAAAAATATTTTTGTCTGTAATTTTTTTCAGGGCAACAAACATCTTCGGCATTAAAACCGCGGCTGTGTATCTTTCGCTGTCGCTTTTTCTCCTGTTTGCAAAGCCAGAGGCAAACATGCCTGCAAGCCTTTTGATAACAACTGCTTTTGCATTCACATTATTTGTCGCAGAAGGCATCTTTAGAAAAATGATAAAGAGAAAAAGACCTGATGGAAAAAAAAACAATACGCGAGGCGGCGTTCCTGACGCACTGAATATATTCCTGCCAATCTTCTCAATAGGGTATGTTTTCACCATCTTCAGGATGAATATGTATGTTTCAATAATAGCTGTATTTGCACTATATTTCCTGCTTAGGAAATATCGTATTCCAACAACAACGTGGGGTGTGGCATTTGCCGCATCAATAATTCATGCAATAATCTTCTCGAAAATTGCATCTCTCCTTAATCCAACAATTTATGCTGTTGCATATATATTTCTGATACGCTTTTTCTTTGCTGCAAAAGATGCATTCAGTATTACATGCAAGCCGCATGAATTAAAAGAAGGTATGACACCGGCTGAAGCAATTGTCTGGGACGGGAAAAGGTATGTATTTACAAACAGCATAATCCCAAGCATGATGGGGCTTGCAAGATATGGGATGGAACAAAAAGTATTTGGCAAGCGGGTTGTGGCTTCCTTTTTCTCGCCACTGAAAAAAGAAAATATATCTGAAATACAGAAAGTGTGTAAACAATATAAAAAGCCAGTGTATTCTGTGCAAAAAAAAACAGGGTTTATGCCTTTTCTTTTTGCGGGAGCCCTGATTGTGCTCGTCCTATAATCTTGAAGTAATTGATGTGTGATCCAGAACAATTCTATGCAACCAGATCAAACAATTTAGCTTAAGAATGCTTCAATCTAATGTTGGATTAACAAAAGGCGGGCTG
>JAIVYS010000048.1:0-7219 GCA_048635325.1 Candidatus Bathyarchaeota archaeon | reverse complement strand
TGTATGTTAGAGTGGGTTCTGTAATGAGTGTCGTGTTTGCTCCAGAGAATGCATTGAGTGTAAGGTTGCCTGTAAATGCCACTGAAGAATCTTTCTTTGCAGAGGAGGGTGTTTGAGTCCCTACAAAATACCCGCTGCCAGCTTCCAGCCACATTATGTTTAAGGACTCGGTGGAGTTGTACACAACCTTTGATGTGTTAAGCGGAGAGTATGCAGAAACATTTATTACATATGTATTTGTTGATGTGGGGGTGAATGTCATGGTAGCGCTACCGTTTAATGCGGTTTCTGTATCTCCGCTTGTTGTAATGCCATGGATGGAAACAGGTGCCTTGTAAACATAGTTTGTTCCACCGCTTGGGTCTTTTACAGTCACAGTTATTTTTGGCGTTTCCCATCTGTTGTATATTGTTCTATTTTCCTTTGTGCTTTTTCCCTTGTCAAAAGTTACGGAGATGCTGTCACCGATGTAGCGGGTAAGATATATTTCTTTTGTGAATGTATCTGTATTGTTATTGTATTCTGCAAGTACCTGTAATGTTTTATTGCCAAACATATCTGTCCACTCAAAGGGAACTGAATACAAGCCATTAGCGGTTGTTGTGTTGCTTATAGGTGTCAATCCTGTTATTGAAATATTCGCTGTTGCATTTTCTATAGGCGTTCCATGTATGTCTCGAATTGCCCCTGTTGCGGTTATGTCATCGGTTACATTAAAATAATCATCAAGGCGTTCCGGCTTTGTTGCAGTAAATGTTGTGTTGGTCATGTTCAAAGAACTGCTAATTGTTATGCTTTTTTCATAATATGCTGCATAGATCTCAGTGCTGTTTGAAAGATAATATGTTTTTAATGTGTATGTGCCCTGAGATTCATTAAGCGATATGATGTATTCATGGCTTGTTGAATTAATTGTCTCGTTAAGGACGATTATACCCTCTGTTGAATTTGACCATGTCTCTAACCCATTCGTGGAATTGACAAGCTTTACATGGTAGTCAAGCACACTTCTGTTTGGCGATGTCACGTTGCTTGCAACTGTAATTGTTTCTCCACGGTTGTATATAGTACCTGTTGTGCTGTTCATGCTAAGGGTTGTATTGTACTGAATTGTCTTTGAAGTTGTGCCGGAAGGTATTGACGTGATCGTTATGTTGGCGTATCTTGAGTTTCCTGAATCAAAAAGCGTGCAGTTTGGCTCTGAAAATTCGCAGCCAGAAGTAACATTGTATGGCAAAGAATAGTAAATCGTTGCATTTGCGACTGCAACATCTGCTGGGTTTATTACATCAAATGTTTCGGTAAGAACATTGCCTGTTCCGCTTATAGCTGTTCTGTTTATTGTAACTCCTGTTGTAATGTATGTTATATTTATCTGTGCAATACTGCCTGAAGATATACTGTCATTCATAGAGAAGAGCCGTGCAAAGTAAACGCGGTCTGTATCGTTATCATATCTTAGCAAATCCATGCTTTTTGATTCGTTTGCAAGATGTTCTGTGTTTGTTTCGTTTACAGATATGTTGAATGATGTGAGATTTCCTGTGCTTGCCTGCCCGGAGTAAGAAATAAGGGCTTGTGTGGCGTTGTCTGGTTTTATTTCTCCTGTGAGTGCGGCAACAACAGACATATTTATCCTGTTGCCGGAAACAGGAGAAACATATTGATACCACACAGTTGCACCAGACGAAGCCCATCCGGAAACCGAATTGTAAAGTGCCGGAAGCCCGCTTGCTGAAAGCGTTGCTGTAGCATTCCATGTAATATTTGTTATGTTGCCTGAATATATTACCTGAGCCTCTTCATGAGTTCGTGACAATGAGATAGAATATGTTGAAGATGCAGGTGATGAAGCAGGCTTCTGTATTTTTCCAAAAAGATTATACTCAGATTCAACAAAAGTCGTGAAGTTTGATGACAAAGATTCATTAACCCCATTAAAAAGAAGCATATTTTTTGCAAACTTCAGTGCCGATATTATGTCTGTTCCATGCCCTATTGATGAAACAAAAAGCTTTGCAATGTTCTCTGAAGTCACCCATCTGGTTGAATGAGGGCCAATATATGCAGCGGCCTCGTCATTAGTGCGCGAGAAAGCTATTGGCAATGACAAATCATATGATATTGGATTATTTGACGAGGACAAACTCCAGGTGTTATCTGTATTTGTGCCATTTACTTTTGCAGCTTCAGAAGCGTCCGCAAAAAAGAAGAGATTCGTCACGTCAATATTTGCAACATCACACCATATGCCAAAACTCGAATCTGTGGAAGGACACATTTTGTTGTCAAAAGACACTAAACTTACCGATGATGCTGTGTAGTTCACGGGATTTGCTGAAAAATAAACAAAATCGGTAGCCGCTCCTTCGAGAACAGAACTGATGTTAGAACTTGTAGCGCTTGCACCGCTATAATTCGTTGCGCCTGAAACTGCTGATGCAATGTAGTTTCCGGTCGTTGTCTGGGCATCTCCGTTGTTCGGTGTGAAAACGTAATTGTTGCTCCATGAATCATCCATGTCCCTGTCAAAAAGATTTTCTGCCGAGGTGTTGTCATACCCTGTTATGATGCTCCAGCCTGCGTCAACATAGGGGTCGCTGTCGAGCCATTTAGTTATGTTGTCAACAGAGTTCAGAAAATCAGGGGAAAGGTTTGCTGCTTGCATCACGAGATATATGTATTTTGGATTTTTTGATGCGACAGATGTTCTTACAGTGTCATTAATTAAATCAAATCGCACAATCGTTGCATTGGGTGAAAGTGTTGAATTTATGTAAATCGCGGTCTGGTTAAAATCCTCATTATAATACAAAGAACTGTTGTCTGGTGTAAGAATTACATAATCTTCTGCCGACGCAGGAGAAACCAAAAACAGGGCAAAAACCGCGACAACTACAAAAAGACAGGAGATTATTCTCATTAACCCACATAATGCGCTTACATATTGTAAATCTTGCTTTTTATAAGACAATCTTTCTATAAATACCTTTATGAATGCTTCGAAAAACTTTATCAATCCTTGCTTTGATGATATAAGAAAAAAAGTGTCAAGAGTTGCAATCACAGGCACACCCGGAACAGGAAAAAGTACGTTATCAAAAATCATTTCAAAAAAAATCGAGTACTTGCTTGTAGATGTAAATGAATTTGCAGAAAAGCAGGGGCTTTTTGCAGAAAAGGATATGAAACGCGGTTCGTGGATAGTTAACGAAAAAAAGCTTGGAAAAAAAGCAGATGCAATCAAAGGCAATACAATACTTGACGGACATCTTTCTCATTTTTGCATGGTAGATATTGTCATTGTGCTTCGCTTAGATCCGGTGGAACTGAAAAGGCGGCTTTCTTTGCGTGGCTGGAGCAAGGAAAAGATAAAGGAAAACGTAGAGGCTGAAGCCCTTGGTGTCTGCCTTTCAGAGGCTCGAAAAAAATGCAAAAATGTCTTTGAAATAGACACAACAGGAAAAAGCCCGAATGCACTCGCAGGCGAAGCAATTGCCCTGATTTGTGGCAAGAATCGTGAAAAACACAGGCCCGGCAGAATAAACTGGTCTGGTGAACTTGTTTCCGCGCTTAGGGAAAGCATTTAAATGTTCCTGACACAACATCTATTCTAAATTGTGATTCTTATGGCAAAACCAAAAGACCCGGTTGTTGAGGAACGCGTTTTCAAGAATATCTACATCTGCAGAAAGTGCAACGCTAAAATCAGAAGCGGCAAGATTGAGAAGACAAAGTGCAGAAAATGCGGCTCAAAGTCCCTCAGGCTCAAGAAGAAGGACATGAAAACTGCAGGGTAGACGGGTTTGGTTTAAATAAATTGAAATTTATTTTTTCTTGCGCGTTTGCTCAAAAATGTGTTGTGTTATCATTTTGTGTGGGCTTACTAGGAAGTTCTCCGACAGCACATGTTGGTTCAGGTCGGAGATCTTGAAAATCCACAAATGCAATTGAAGAGGCTTTTCAAGCTATTTAATGGCTCACACCGAAATTAATGCGAGCATACTAATTTCGGGCTCGCTCATTAAATATGCCCCGGTGGCTCAGCCGGTAGGGGGCAAAAATAGCTGTTCATGTCTGTTTTGCCCACCAAAAGCGTTGCCTTGGTAAGGCAAAGGTCGCGAGTTCGAATCTCGCCCGGGGCTTACATTTTCTGAAAGAAACTATTATAAATAGACGAATCCATTATAAGCCTATGAGCAGGCAGCCAATAAGTCTTACGTTTGCCGTTATTTTCTTTTTGATAGCAGGGGTTTCCCTGGCAAGCGCAGAAACTGATGCTCTTTCTGTAAAAATCACTCCTGACAGCAGTGCGGTCTATGCCGGAAAGATAGCAACATACAATGCAAGCATAACAAACAAACAGGATGTTGCAGACACATATAACATATTCATACGCGCACGGGCAAAAACCACGTGGGTTACAATTAACACCTTTTCTGCTGTTATTGAGAGTGGAAAGACAGAAGAAGTCGTATTTTACATAACCCCGCCTTATGGCACAAGCCAGGACACGTACACATTTGACTTCAATGTAGTGTCCCAGACAAACCAGAATATCTCTACCCAAAAAGAGGTTGTCCTGTATGTTCTTGCAACATCCGGGCTTAACACAACGACATTCAAGCCATCAAAGTCAATATATGATATTGGTGAAAAAATAACGATTCTTGTAGGAATAAAGAATACAGGCACATCAAAGTCAAAGAAAAGCCACATGCTTATGAGAGTGTCCGGTGCAACCAGTGCAGAGCGCACAATAGACATTCCTGCTCTTGAAGTTGATGAAGAGAGAATATTCACTGAAGAATTTCTTTTTGACAGGTATTCTGCAAGCGGCATCTATGGCGCATACCTTGAAGTAATCAATGAGCTTGGGGACAAGATCGGGACTGCGACAACATCATTTTCCGTAGAATCAAAGGCAATCTTTGAAAAAGACGAATCAGCAGAGAGCGGGATTCTTGGTCGGGAGACAGAAATTACAATAAGAAACAGCGGCAATAAGAAAGCGACAGAGACTGTGATGATTGACAGCCCGTTCCTTAGGAGCGCATACATTTTTGAGAAAGCCCCTGTTGTTGAAAGAATTGACGGGCAGAAAAAGCTTGTATGGCACTGCGAGCTTGCGCCGAATGAAAGCTGCACTATACGGTATGAAGTAAGGTACTGGATGCATCTTTTAGTGGTCGCTTTTGCGATACTTATCATGTTTATCATCATAAGAGAGGTGCAGAAGCCCGGAATAAAAAAGAGGGTTGTCAAAGGGATAGGGCATGCAGTTCATACAGTTCATATTGAGATAAAGAACAACAGCAGAAAAACGCTTGATGATGTTCAGGTTTCTGACCTTGTGCCGGCAGCGTTTGAAGTCATCGAAAAATACGGAACCGTTAGGCCGTCAATGGTAAAGAAACGAACTGCAGGGACAGATATTGTCTGGAGAGTAGGGAAAATCTCGCCTGGTGAGGAACGCGTGTTTTCATACAAAATCAGGCCAATACTTGATGTTGTCGGTAAAATACACCTGCCGCAGGCAAAAATACTTGCAAAAGACTCAAAAGGAAAGATTACAAAAAACATTTCCTCAAAGATTGCTGTGGACTAACTCAACAATCCCATTTCTCAATTGCACCTGCAAGTTCTTTATGTGTTTTAGCATACTGTTTTAGCGAAATTTCTTTTATCACGGCTTCTGCTGCCTGCCTCACTGCTGTAGCGCCTGCTCTTGTGCCGTCAGGATGCCCGTGCACGCCTCCGCCAAACTGCATGATGATGTCGGTGCCCATGCGTTTTACAAGCTTTGGAACATGCCCTGGCTGAAGGCCGCCTGATGCGACAGCAAAAACAGGTTTTATACCAAAAGATTTTTCATTGATTGCGCGCTCTATATCAATAACTTCGTCTGCGCTGCCGGACATCTTTCCGACATAAGCTGTCCCTATATGAAGCTGGTCCATGCCAATCAGGCGCGCAATCTTTGCAATGACGAGCATTGATATCCCGTGGCGCTCGCTTCTTGTGAGCGCTGCGTGCATTGCACGGTGCGCATGAAGCACAAGGCCGAGGTTTGCTTTTCGAAGCGTCTGAAGGGCTGAAAATCCAAGAGTCAGTATGTCGACCATCACATACTCACCGCCGTGTTTTTTCACGAATCTGGCTCTTCGAAGCATCTCATCAGTTTCTGCAGTGACGTTTGGCATGTATATTTTCTTTTCGCCAGTCTCTCTTTCTGCCTTGTTGCGAAGCTTGAGAGTTTCAATAACCCTTTTTTCAAAATGGTTGAATGACATGTCTGTTAGGTTATCATCATCCTTAACAATATCACAGCCACCAATCCAAGCATGATAAGCCATCCGAGCATGTTCTTTCTCATTCAAACCTAATTTTGGTTTAATAATCGTTCCAAGAAGAGGTCTTCTTTTGACACCTAATATTTTTCTCACACCCTGAATGCCAAATCTAGGGCCATGATAAGCTTTAATAATATTTTCTGGAAATGCTATATCTAATAACTTAAGATTCTTGACAATTTTCATTCCAAAGATATTTCCAGCAATACTACTCAAAATCTGTGGAACATTACTAGCCTCAAAGAGTACAGAAGGATAAGCAATTTTAATATAATTACCTCTAATAGAAAAAACCTTTGCAGCTAATTTATCAATTCTTTTTGGAGCTTCTTTTATTTTTGCCCATGTTCCTATAGAGCTTTCAGATGCAACAGCTCCTGCTGCTTCTTTAATTATTACTCTAGCTGCTGGCTCAATATAAAACTCACAAATAAGATCAGATTTTTTTGGCCTATAATTTAAATCAACATAATCAATATACTTCATTTTTCTACCTCTTTTTTAAATCTGTATATAACATAGACTGTATTGTTACTTTGGTCGAAATACTCACCTTCAAAGGTCAGAAAATTAACATACTCACCGCGTAGATCAAGATCCTCGTCGCCCTTCAGGAGGAACTTCATGAATATGGCTCCCCAGCGTTTTGCGTCCGTTTTCGCGGCCAGTTTTTTCATCGGTAACTTTCCGGGAGCGTCAGAGATTCCGATCACCTGATAATAATCTCCATTTACGAATTCTTCTATAACTTCACGAATACTTTTCTCGCCTGATAGGATGCTTCTTTCCAGAGAAGCCAGATTTCTGATCTCCGTCGGCGTCAGTTTCCTGGTCGGCTCCAATACGGGTTTAGACACCGGCTCTTT
>JAIVYS010000047.1:0-7556 GCA_048635325.1 Candidatus Bathyarchaeota archaeon | reverse complement strand
ATGTATTCGCGCCTCCTCTGGAGGTGCTGTTTCTTTCCATCAATGCTTTCTTTGATGAGCCATCAGACCAATTGGAGGCGAATTAAAGAAAGGATTGGGGCCGGTAGATCAGCTGGTAGATCGCTGCGTTCGCAACGCAGAGGCCTCGGGTTCGAAATGTGGTTAAGTTGAATATTGACTTCTCCAACGAGATTCCCGACCGGTCCATGCAAAACATAAAACATAAGAAGTGCTGTTGACACAATAACCAACTATTGATGGGATGTATTCGCGCCTCCTTTGGAGGTGCTGTTTCTTTCCATCAATGCTTTCTTTGATGAGCCATCAGACCAATTGGAGGCGAATTAAAGAAAGGATTGCGCCGATAGTCTAGTGGTATGATTTGAGCTTCCCAAGCTTGAGGCCCGGGTTCGATTAGTAAAAAAGCAGTTTAATTGCTTTTTATTCGGATATCCCGGTCGGCGCATTCTTTTTCTAGAAAGATACTATTCTATATATCAACACATAGATAGACCTAGGTATTATTATATTTTAATATAGATATCACTGCATGAAAAGATATTTACGTAATAGAAAACGCGCCTAAAGCGCCTGCTCAGGTGCAATCCGCTTTGTAGAAATATACTCAAAGTCGCCTTTTTTGCTCTGGCAGCGCACAAGAACGCCGAACCGATCCAGGGTCACGTCGCATAGCATGTCGCCATTTGTAACCCTAAACTTCCCCCCTACCGGACGTGAGACGACCATTTTTTTGCGCTTGATTATTTTTTTGTCGCTGTCAAAAACATCCATTTGAAACATAAAAGGATTTTTTTCAAAAGGCATAATACACCACATCATTTGTTACTTCTGTATAGTAACTAAACCTTTAAAAAGGTATCTATTGATGTATTATGCCTTCGGCTAAGAAGGAAATCCCTGTAAAAAAGGCTTATTTCATCCTTTTTCTGACACTTGGCCTTATTTTCTCTGCGCCCTTGCCTTTGTTTCTCAGGCCCCTGTGCTTCTTTCCGCTTGACGTAAGCCCGCGGAATGCGCGCCTTGTGTGCACAGGCCTTGCAATCCATCCAAGATCCTTGTCGTTTTGTATTGCAGGGTGTGTTTTGTCAAGCAATATGACTTCATACCACTTGTGCCTTCCGTCACTGCCAACCCAGTAGGAGTTCAGAACTTCTGTGTTCGGGAATTTTCTGCCTGCTTTCTCCTCTGCAACAGACTGGTGAGATTTTGCCAGTGTATAGAAAAATCCTGCATTCTTTGGCTTTCGGCCCTTCTTGTGCCTCGGCCTTTCATGACCGCCTTTGCTCACGCGCACGCGTGCCACGACAACGCCCTGCTTTGCCTTGTAACCAAGCGTTCTTGCCCTGTCAATGCGTGTCGGCCGCTCAGCGCGCACAACTGTGTGCTCGCGACGCCATTTTATGAGGCGTTGCTTTTGTATATCTCCCAAGTTCTCCTTGGGCTTTTTCCAGAGCGCCTGAATATACTTGTATGCTCCCATTATATCACATCCCCTAGTTCGTTTTGTTTCTTGTCCGTTCAGGCAGCGAAAGTTGGCATTTGCCAATCATATCGTTGCGCTCTAATAACGCGCGCCTTGCAGCGCCATTAAAAAAGGCTCCACCCACATCCTGGGACTGCCATAAGAAAAAGTCTCTTTAGGCTTCAGATAGTGCACATTCAACATTTAAATAACTAATTCCAATAGGAAAACACGTAAGAAAGGATGATTATATGTCAAAAATAGTATTTCTCGGCACAGGCGGCGGCAGGGTCTCAACCATGACGCAGCTTCGGGGCACAGGAGGTATTTATCTTGAGCTTTCGGGGACAAGAATTTACCTAGATCCTGGACCGGGGGCGCTTGTTCGCGCCCGCAATGCAAAAATTCCGCTTGAGAAGCTTGACGCTGTTCTTGTCTCGCACAATCACATAGACCACTTGAATGATGCAGCAGTGCTTGTTGAATGCATGACGCGCGGCGTCCGGGAGAAACGCGGGCTATTGGCAGCTCCTGTCTCTGTTTTAGGCAATAAATCCATGCCTGCCGAGATTCCAAAATACCACCAGAAGGCACCTGAAAAAACCATTGAAACAAAACCCGGGATGCGCTTCAAAGTAAAGAATATCGACGTTGAGTGCACGCGCGCATTACACACTG
Source organism: Candidatus Bathyarchaeota archaeon (assembly GCA_048635325.1). Lineage (GTDB taxonomy): Archaea > EX4484-52 > EX4484-52 > EX4484-52 > B79-G9 > JAFCBV01. The sequence continues at coordinate 5,395 of JAIVYS010000047.1, read as the reverse complement.
ATGAGTTTGGTGTTGGATACAAATTCTTCGGAGAAAAAACAATCTCGTATCCATCAGACACAGTCTTTAAAAAAGAGATTGCTGATGCCCATAAAGGAGCAGATATTCTAATCCTCAACTGCCTTTACCTTGTGAATGAAAATAAGTGCAAGAATGTTGAGTTTGCAAAGCATATGGATGTTGATGATGCAATAAAGTTTGTAAAGTACATAAAGCCGGAGCTGTGCATCATTCAGCACTTTGGCATGGGAATGATTCGTGCAGGCCCCTGGACGCAGGCAGAGCATATTGAAAAAGAAACCGGGATAAAGACTGATGCCGCGCGAGACATGCAGGTCTTTGATGTCGGAAAAGAGCGCACGAAAAAGGAAGGGCTTGAAAAATTCTCAAAAGAGTAGGTTAAAAAGCTTTTTCCCGAAATAATTCTATGCTTGCGCGCACTGAAATCCAAAAAATCACTGAATCATACGGAAAAGATGTTTCTATCGGAGTCCTTGCATCCCACTCCGGCGAGGAGGTTGGCATGGCTGCAAAGGCTGCCGGGCTTCGCTGTATCGCAATCTGCGAAAAAGGCAGGGACGCGCTTTATACAAAATACAATAAAAACCTTTTTTCTGATTTCATTGTCCTTGACAAATTCAAGGACATACTAAAGCCGGATGTTCAGGAAAAGCTGCTCAAAAACAAAGTCATTTTCCTTCCGAACCGCTCTTTTTCTGTTTACGCAGGATACGATGGCGTAGAAAATGAATTTCGGGTGCCGATTTACGGAAGCCGCGCGCTCCTTCGAACTGAAGAGCGAAATGACGAGCGCGGGCAGTACTGGCTACTTGAGCAGGCAGGAATCAGGATACCCCCGCAGTTCTCAACAGCCTCTGATATTGACCGCCTCGCAATTGTAAAGGTTCAGCAAAAGAACAAGCCCCTTGAAAGGGCATTCTTTTATTGTACGTGCAAAAAGGACTTTGATGAAAAATCAAAAGAGCTGATTTCTGAAGGATTGATAAGCGCAGAGGGGTTAAAAGAAGCGCGCATCGAAGAATTTGTTCTTGGTCCGCGATTCAATGCCAACTTCCACGCCTACGCACTCCCGGAACTTGGAACAATTGACTTTCTCGGATTTGAAGACCGTCGCCAGGTGAACCTTGGCGGCATACTCAACCTTCCTGCACAAGAGCAGCTTAAGCTTGATATTCCAATCACTAATGAGGAAATAGGGCACTTTGGAATCACAATGCGCGAGTCCAAAAAACACCTCGTGTACGAGGCTGCTGAAAAATTTGTTCTTGCCACAAAAAAAGAGTTTTCTCCCGGAATGATTGGAACATTTTCGCTTCAGGGAGCAATATCTGAAGGAAAAGACCGAAAACTTGAGTTCATAGTGTTTGATGTAAGCCCGCGAATTCCGGGCTGCCCGTGTGTTGGGCCTACGTCGCCTGAAATGCGCAGGCTCTCGCTGATACATGGAAAAGATATTCGTGCGCCTCTTGACTTAAGCATGATTGAGATAAAGCATGCAGCAAAAAACAGGAAACTGGCTGAAATCATTACCTGATTCTTCAAATATCTCTTAATGTATATATACGATTTTTGCCTAATATGGCTTATGCCTTGCTGGAGAGATAAAACAGAACACGGAAATCCAAAATTCATTCTTGCTGACAAGAACATGACTGCACATAGCGCCAGCGGTGGCGCCACATGGGGTGATGTATGGCTTGGAAAATGTATCTTTGCCCAGGCACTTAATCAAGGGAAAAGCGGTACAAAAGAAGAAGGAACTTACATAAACCCTACAGGGCCTCCCGGATTCGGCCAGGGAATATTTCATGGAATGGCTTTTGAGCTTGGAAAAGACGGCTGGGATGGCAGGCTAAATGTCCATGAATGGATGGATATAAGCCCGGTACATCCGCAGTATTACCAGATGACGATGCAGCAGCGCGAGAATCTTGAGGCTCGCATAAAACAGGGGCTTGCATCCATTTCGCAGAGCGTGTCAGACCTCGAGCTTGTGGACCATGATGTCCGAAAATACGACGAATACATGGATTATCTCAAGTGCCTGGAAAGTGAGGATGAATTGACAAAAGAAAAAGCATCCTTTGCCCTCAAGACAGTTTTTGTGGATACTGTTGACTTTCATGCAGGCGGAGGCGGGCAGGGAGCAGGCAGGCTCTCAATGGCATTCATGCGAAACAACAACATCATGCCGACAGTTGTTGACGACTTCATGCGCATGAAGTCCCTTGAAGATATAAACACAGGGTATTTATCAAAGCTTCCTGATGTTGAAAAACGCATGCTTGAGACTAAGTGGACTCTTTACGAGGAGTGGCTGAAACTTTTTCAGAGTGCTGTAAAAAAGCGCCTTGAAAGAATTGATGCCGTCAAAAAAAGCAGGGAATTCACCCTGAATGAATATAGGGAGTGGCTCAAGCCCTCTATATTGCGCTACAAGCTTGTTGAAGAAGCGTTAAGCAACAGAAACAAGGGCTCTGTGACAAGCGATATGCTTAAAACGCATCATGGAAGAACAACAGGAAACGCAACATCTGTCAATGGCTGGAAGTTCTGGACATGGAAAGCTATGCCTGACTCCTCACCACACCCAACACCAAACGAGCTTTACAGAAAGGCAATTGATGACGGGGAATATGGCAGGCCCCCATACTACGACAAATGGTTGCAGGAAGAAGTAATATTCAACAAGAGCCACGGGCTCATTGCAGATTATCCGTGGATTACAAAAGAGTGGGCAGATGAAAATGCAAACGCAATTTCAAAAGGCATTTCAGGGCAGCGAAAACCATACTATACATTTGTAATTGTTGATATCCAGAAAGCAATAATCCGCCTTGCATCAGGGGCAGAAGTTGAGGATATGGATACATACACAAACCTTTATGTGATGAGCCCGAACATGCTTCTTGCAAAGCAGCTTGAGCTTGCAGCAATAAAGCAGGAAATGGATAAGTATGTTGATGATGTTCTCGGGCTGGGTCCCTGCGTCAAAGGGAAGAAAATAGAGAATTATATAAAAAGCGGCTTTCGCTACAAAGTAGGGGACAAATCATACTCAAGCAAAAAGGAGATGCTCAAAGACTATCCTGAGAAAGAGTATTATATGTCCAGAACTTATGATTATGACGGCGTGATTAGAAAGCACGGGCTCATAGGAACATTTCTCGAAGATTACCTTGGCCTGAAATTCATATTCGGCTATCACACAGGCCCTTATGAAAGAACATTCTATGAGAGAATAACCAAATTCCACTTCAAGTACTCAATGACGCGGTTCGATGCTGTGACCGGGCTGATACTTAGAAGAATGAAGATCGGGGAGTCTACAAGTTAGAGTTCTTTTCTATGCACTGGTCTGTGCCAGTTGCCTTTCGCCTAGAGTTGTGCTGCTTCTGCGGTGTGTTTCTGGCTCATGCCGTACAGCTGCCTTATGTCCTCAATTATGCGAAAGTACCTTTCCCTTGCATCCTCAAGAATTTGTCTCCTGTTCTTGTCATAGAACATATAGCTGTATGTCCACCAGAGGCTCTTCTGTATGCTGTTGCTGTAAGTATATTCTGTGTGTATCTCTGCCCATGTCTTTATCTTTGCCCAGCCTTCTTTATCCGGAGTAAGATTCTGCCAGCCCCAGATTCTGACAAAAAACCACACCTTTGTCCAGCGGTCATATGACCGATATGCATGCCATTCTGCCTTAAATGCACCTTCGTTAACATCCCATCCCATCGTATGCAAGAAAAATTTTGCAGCATTTATCTCAAGCTCTTTTTTCATTATCTCTTCAATCTTGTTCCGTATCTGGAACGGCTCCTTTCCCTTATACGAAACGACCTGAAAGTCCTGTATGTCCAGTATATCATCCGCGTATTTCATTGTTTTTTCAGCCATGCTGCCTCAACCCGTCCATATATTGCTTTACAGCATCATCAAAACGCGCTGACAATTCCTTCCCAAGATGAAACCATTTCAATCTCTGCTTCTGGTAGAATGTATTGTGCCAGAACCGCCTTGCCATCTCATAGAATATTGACTGCTGTATAAGGGTGTCCTGCGGGTACTCTGTGACGAAGCGGGGCTTCAGGCGTATTGATGCTGTGCCCTCGCCTGCAGTGGACTTTACCTTGAAAGATATATCAAAGCGCAAAAAACTGTACATATCCATATCCTTTACAACGCGCCACCGAACATCAATGCTGTCTGAGTCTCCCTTTTTCTCCCAGTTGTAGTGCATTTCCTGTATCTTGTTTCTCGGAACATTGAAGACATCAAGAAAAATTTCCTTTAGCTTGTAATAAAGCTTTTCAGGGTGCTTTCCGGAATAGCTCATTGCTATGTCCCGCTCCCCTTCCTCGAATATATTATCGTAAAGAACCAGTTTTGTCCTTGCCCAAACCATAAGTATCTCCCCTGAAACTATTGTTCGCCTTTATATATATGTTTTGCTTTATTATATTTTGGTGAATATGCTTTTCGTTGTTGCTGCAATACTCATTGCGCTTGGAATATTTATACTGTATTTTCTTGACCGCGAGGTTGAGGATCAGAAAATGTACTGGGCGCTCTTTGGAGGGTCTGGGCTTCTTCTTGCAGGAATATACCTTCTTTTCTACGCAATACCAACGGAAATAATAAAGCGCAAGGTTATCGGGCTTATTCTTTCTGTTGTCGGGTTCTGGCTGACATTCAAGTTCCCGGGAGCAACAGAGTATCAGGGCGAGCAGGGCTATACAGGAATATTGTTTGGGATAATTATTCTTGTTGTCGGGGTTTATTTGTTGCTGTTTTAAATGTGGTTTTGTTCTCAGGCATTATTTTGTAAACATCCAATCCCTCTTTTTGCATAACCAATGTTTTCGGGAGTTCTAAAACAGCCTCGCGATATTCGATCCATTTTTCATGGCAATTTTTTTCGTCAAAATAATGGACATCATAATGTCTCGAAAATATTTTCTGGCGTTCTTCTGGAGAGCCGCTCATAACCCATGTTGCAGTGCTTGCGCGCAATTCAGGATAAAGGAATTTAAGCATTAGGGCATGTTCCGGACTCGTTGTTATCACAAAAACTTGTGTTCTGTCCAAAGCCAAAGCATTGTAAGTCTCAAGGAACATTTTGTCTTCTTCTGTTGTGCTTTGCTCCCGGTCAAAAACGCAGTTGCGCCCTGCAAAGCATTTTGAAAGATCTGTATATGAATAGAACACAAAAGACGCAATAATCAGAAAAACAAACACCTTTTTGAATTCATTATGTTTCGTGCAGACAGCGTATGCTGTTGCCAATATAATTGAAGGATATATTATCAAAAGGAACCGGTTATGCGCAGAATTGATGTGCAATAGTATTGGAATAACCTGTAGAACAAGCCATAAAATT
>JAIVYS010000046.1:0-7619 GCA_048635325.1 Candidatus Bathyarchaeota archaeon | reverse complement strand
GAGTGTTTGAGATATCCGAACAAAACGTTTATGAATAACGGACGATATCTTTAGTTATTATAGTGATTCAATGCCTCTTACAAAATCCGACATAACAGTCCTTCGCGCTCTCTCCGACGGACGCGAGCGCGAGACAATAGAGCTTGCCGCAGAAATAGGAATTGATCAGGCAGCAGTCGCCAGGGCGGCGCTCGCACTTTTGGGCGAGAGTTATACGACTCAGAGAACAGATGCAAAAATAGTTGCAGAACTTTCGAACGAGGGAAAGCAAGTCATTAAAGACGGACTGCCTGAGACAAAACTCTTGCGCGAGATTGAGGGTGCTGCAAAGAAAATCAGTGAAATAACGCTTCCGGAAAAAGGCGTGGCACTTGGATGGGTAAAGAAAAAAAGCTATGTTGACTTAAAGGACGGCGCGCTGTCCATTAACGAAAAAGGCAAAAAAAGCCTGAAAGAAAAAGAGCCTGAGATAAAACTGCTTGAGAAAATATCAAAAGGCGAAGTTCCTGAAGAAAAGGAACTTTTTCTACTTCGTTCAAGAAAGCTTGCAGATTATTCTGTGAAGACTTTGCATTATATTACAGCTACAAAAAAAGGTCTTGAGTTCTCAAAGGGCGCTGACTCAAAAGAAGAAGTGTCAGAACTCACCCCGGAACTTTTGAAAGACAAAAAATGGGGAAAAGTTACTTTTCGAAAATACGATGTATCGCTCCCGGTCGCGCCAATTCACCACGGAAGGCGCCATTTCGTGGCGCAGGCAACAGAATACATGAGAAAAATTTATCTTGAGATGGGCTTTAAGGAAATGGAAGGCTCGCTTGTAAATACTGCGTTCTGGAACTTTGACGCGCTCTTCACTGCGCAAGACCATCCTGTGCGCGATATGCAGGACACGTTTTATCTTGACCCATTAAAGGGAAAGCTTCCTGCAAAAAAGACAGTTGATGCGGTAAAGAAGGCACACGAGTCAGGAACGCCCAATTCAAAGGGATGGCAGTACAAGTGGAGTGCAGAGGATGCGAAACGGATTGCGCTAAGAACACACACAACAGTGCTTTCTGCCCAGACACTCGCGCGCATGAAAAAGAACGGCTGGCCGGCAAAATACTTTGCAATCGGAAAGTGCTTCCGCAATGAGACACTTGACTGGTCGCACCTGTTTGAGTTCAACCAGTTTGAGGGAATTGTAATTGACAAGGACGCGAACTTTCGCCACCTGCTAGGATATCTCAAAGAATTTTTCAAAAAGCTCGGCTTTCCAAAGGCACGATTTCGCCCTGCATATTTTCCATATACAGAGATGTCAATTGAGATTGACGTATTCCACCCTGTGCACAAGAAATGGATTGAGCTCGGAGGCGCAGGGATTTTCCGCCCTGAAGTTGTCGAGCCGCTTCTTGGGGAATTTGTGCCTGTGCTCGCATGGGGGCCGGGATTTGACCGTATTTTGATGGATTATTATAAAATCACTGACATCCGCGACCTTTACAAAAACGATGTAAAGCAGTTGCGCGGCATGAAGCAGTGGATGTGGTAAATATGCCAACAGTAACATTCGACAAAAAAACAGTCCTGAAATACCTCGGGAAAAAAGTTCCCGACACTGTGCTAAAGGACAGAATCTCTATGCTTGGCACAGACCTTGAGCGCGTTGACAACAAAGAGATAGTTGTCGAGATATTCCCGAACAGGCCTGACATGCTTTCAGAAGAAGGGTTCGCTCGTGCGCTATCGTCATTTATGGGCATAAAGACTGGGCTTGTAAAATACGATGTCAAAAAATCAGGCTCTTTCACTAAAGTCGAAAAAACCCTCAAAATCTGGCCGTATGTTGTGACAGGCATAGTCCGCGGGCTGAAGTTTGATGATGAAAAAATCAGGGCATTGATTCAGTTGCAGGAAAAGCTTGGCATAACAATGTGCAGGAAACGGAGAAAAGGAGGAATAGGAATTTACCCTCTTGACAAGATTAAATTGCCAATCACTTTTACTACAATGAATGCAGACAAAATAAGATTCAGACCACTTGAATATCCTGATGAGATAACAGGAAGGGAGATTCTCGAAAAGCATCCGACCGGGCGCGAGTACGGGCACATAATTGAGAAACAAAAAGAGTTCCCTGTCTTTATTGACGCAAGCGGGGCAATAATGTCAATGCCGCCTGTAATAAATTCGCATGATGTTGGAAAAATTACAGAAAAGACAAAAGACATATTCCTTGAGGCAACAGGGCCCGACCTGTTGACACTCATGCAGGCAATAAACATAATCTCATCTGCCCTCGCTGATGCCGGCGGGAAGGTATATTCCATGGATGTGCTGTACAAAAACAAAAAAATCACAACGCCAAATCTTGTGCCGTCAAAAATAAAGATTGGCGCTAAATACATTAACAAGCTTCTTGGCATGGATTTTACAGAAAAAGAACTGAAAGCGCTTCTTGCAAAAATGGGTCTTGGCTATGAAAAAGGCAGTGTGTTTGTTCCTGCATACAGGACAGACATACTTCATCCGATTGACATTGTTGAGGATATTGCAATTGCATATGGTTATGAGAACTTTGCAGAAGAGATACCAAATGTTTCGACAATAGGCACAGAATCAAAGAGTGCAATCTTCCAGAGGAAAGCCGCTGAAGTTATGGTTGGGTTCGGTTTTCTTGAGTGCATATCATATCATCTTTCAAACAAAGAAACCCTTGTGGCAAAGATGAATTCTTCAGAAGCAGGCATAATATCTGTCAGCAACGCGGTAAATGCTGAATACGATGCTCTTCGCCAAAGCGCTCTTCCTGGTCTTATGAAAATACTTTCTGAAAACACGTTACATGAATACCCGCAAAAACTGTTTGAGATTGGAGAAACCTTCAGGCATGAGCCCTCATCAGATACAGGCACAAGCGAAAGCATTGTGCTTGCAGGAGTGGTTGCATCGAAGACCGCTGGTTTTACAGAGGCAAAGGCGATTGTTGAGGGGTTGCTTCGTGCAACCGGAAAGGAATGCCGGATAAAGAGCACAAAAAACCCTTCCTTTCTTATCGGGCGCTCAGCAGAGATTTTATGCAATGGAAAGCCTGTTGGTATTGTAGGAGAGCTACATCCGAAAATTATCTCGAACTTCGGCATTGAGATGCCGACTACAGGGTTCGAAATAGACCTTGATGCGCTCACAAAATAAATTATATAACCAGCGCCATCCAATATTTACCAAGTAGCCTTATTTATAGAGGGAAATTATGCAGCTTAGGGGAATTCTGAAGCGAAAGGTTGGCGAGACTCATGCACGCGAGCGCATATTTTCTGAAGAGGTAAAGCGCTTTCGCATAGAAGAATCAAGCAAGATTCTCGTATTGCCTGCAATGAAGACCATACAGGATACAGACATAATATATCCGTTGATTGCACCATTTTCATATGTTCGCATAAAATGGGATGAAAATTCAAAAGCCCTTGTATATTCTATTGAAGAGCCGCACATAACTCCTGAGGAAAAAAAGATAGCTGGTGAAATCGAGGATGGGCTCGCAAGGATTGTGGAGTCAAATATAGACCACCTTCGTAGTCAGGGAAAGTCACTTGAGTATATACAGGGAAAGGTCAATGAGCTTATTGATGAATACGGGCTTGTGTTTCTGCCGGGGCAGTATACACGGATAATGTACTATGTGTACATCAATTTTGTCGGGCTGAACAGGCTTGAGCCCATTATGCATGATTCGTACATAGAAGATGTCGGCTGCGATGGTGTCGGGGCGCACTTGTATGTATCACACAAGAAATACGGAAGCCTGAGAACAAATGTAATTTACAATAATCCAAAAGAGCTTCAGGAGTTTGTGGTAAAGCTTGCCGAGCGCTGTGGAAGATATGTGTCTTATGCAGAGCCCCTGCTTGACGGGACACTTCCGGACGGATCTCGTGTCAATGCAACCCTTGCATATGATGTTACAACAAAAGGGCCTACATTTTCAATAAGAAAGTTCCGCGATGTGCCTTACAGTGCAGTTGACCTCATACGCCTGAAAACAGCATCTTCTGAGCTTATGGCGTATCTCTGGTATGTTATTGAGCACCGCTCAAACATTCTGGTGTGCGGCGGCACAGGCGCAGGCAAGACATCATTTCTGAATTCAATAGTTTCTTTTATCCCGCCTGAGGACAAGATTGTTTCAATAGAGGACACCCGCGAGCTTAACCTTGTGCACGAGAACTGGATACCTGCTGTTGCGCGCATAGGATTTGGCACAATGGCAAATGACGGGACAAGATACGGCGAGGTTACGATGTTCAGCCTGCTTAAGGAAAGCTTTAGGCAGAGGCCGGATTATGTTGTTGTCGGAGAAGTTCGTGGCGTTGAGGCATCTGTTCTTTTTCAGGGAATGGCATCAGGTCACCCGTCTCTTGGCACAATACATGGCGGCTCTGTTGACGACATACTGAAAAGAATGGAAACCCCGCCTATCAGCCTTTCACCAGGGCTTCTTGAGGCTTTAGATGTTGTAATTGTATTGACACATGCATCGCAGTATGGCAAGAGCGCAAGGCGTGTTAAGGAAATATCCGAGATTGTAAGTGTAGACACGGCTACAGGAAAGGCGCGCGATGTGAAAAGTTTTTACTGGTCTCCTGCGCAGGATATACACAGCAAGGAGCACAGTCATGTGCTTGAAGACATAAGCGGGGAGTATGCTATACCTCTGACAGACATAGAGAAGGAAATACAGGAACGTACAGAGATACTCAATTGGCTTCTGGATAAGAAGATAACAAGCTTTGCAGAGGTTTCATCATACATTGCGTCATATTATAAGGACAAAAAAGCCCTTATTAAGCAAATACATGGCAAGAGACATTAGCATGGCTATCAAACGTGATTCTTGATGTCTTCCTTAAAGGCAAATAGTTTAAAAAAGAAACAAGAGGTCTCTGAAGTTGAGGCGCTTAGAAAGTCCCTCAAAGACCTTTCTCTTCTTCCATCAGAAAAAAAGGAGAAAAAAAATATCGGTAAGGCATTTTCATTATTTGCAGGGGATGCTGTAGAGCTTTTTATGAAAATGAAGGCTGCAAAGAGCTTTCGCTCTCTTTCAAACATACTTTTCAAGAAAATCGATAAATTATTTCCCTCATTTTTTAGGCCCATGAAAAGTGCAGTGAGTGCTGCCGACATAAATATTATGCCGGAAAGCTATGTCGGGCTTTGCATGGGCATTCCTTTTCTGGTTGCTGCATCAGTGTTCGGAGTAATGGTTGTCGAGGCAGCTATGCTTGAGCTTCCGCTCATAGTGGAATTATTCATGATGTCTGTCATTCCTGTAGTCTTTTTTCTAATATGCTTTTTTGTCCTTTACACATATCCGTTTGAGAAGCTGAAGCACAAGGCAAGAAACATTGACGCAAACATGCCCTTTGCAGTGAATCACCTGGCAGCTATTGCATCTTCAGGTGTGCCGCCGGAGCGCGCATTTGAGATGCTGACACAGTTCAAGGAATATGGCTCTGTTTCTGTTGAGGCAAAGAACATTGTTGACAGGATAAATATATTCGGCGAGGATTTGACACAGGCCCTGACGCATGTAGCGAAGACCACGCCCTCAAAACCGCTTCGCGACCTATTATATGGCATTATGTCAATAACAGTGTCCGGGGGAAACTTAAAGGACTATCTTAATGAGGTTGCATCAATTGCGCTTTTCAATTACAAGCTTGCAAGGAGAAAATATATAGAAACATTGTCGACCTATGCAGACATATACACAGGCATACTTATTGCAGCACCGCTTTTCCTTGTGGCAATACTTACTGTTATGAACATCATTCCCGGCTCATTCGTTGCAGGGTTTACTGTTGACCAGATTATGTGGCTCGGTGTCTATGTTATTATACCAATATTGAACATTGGCTTTTTGGCATTTGTGACATACACACAGCCGGAGATTTAAGGTGTTACTTTGAAAAAGCGTTTGGATATTTTCAAAAACAAAAATCAGGAACTGATTCTTGCAATATCAGCCTTTTTTGCAATAGCGCTTTTTATGGCAAATTTCTTTTTTATGAGAGGGCGCGTTGATGATACAATATTTACGCTGGTGAACATGGTTGCTGCAAGCCTTTTTATCGTGCCTGCGGGCCTGATGCAATATGAGAGATACAGAAAGGTCCAGGAAATCGAGGAGAAGTTTCCGGATTTCCTAAGAAACGTGGTTGAGGGGCTGCGCGGCGGCATGACGTTACCTTTATCAATAACTTATGCCGCGCGAAACTACTACGGTGCGCTGGATCCGTATGTGCGCCAGCTTTCTGCCCAAATCTCATGGGGTGTGCCCTTTGACACTGCTCTGAATAATTTTTCCGACCAGCTCAAAAGTAAAATAATCTCGCGATCAGTTTCCACCATAAACGAGGCTCATCGAAGTGGTGGTAACATAACAGACGTTCTTGAGTCAGTCACAAAATCCACTGTCGAAATTGAAAAGATACGCAGGGAACGGGCATCAAGAATATCCGGCCAGATGATGACGGGCTACATAATTTTCTTTGTATTCATAGGCGTGATGGTTGGTATGAGGGAATTTTTGCTTCCTGCACTTAGCTGGAGCGAGGACTCATCAGGCGAGGAGTCATGGATGGCAGTATCAGGCCAGAGCCCGATAAATGCTGAGGCATACGGTGCAATGTTTATGCATCTTGCTGTAATTCAGGGCGTTTTCTCCGGGCTTGCAATGGGAAAGCTGGCTTACGGAAGCATCGGCGCAGGCGCAAAGCACTCTATGATAATGTCTTTGATAGGCTACATGGGGCTTGTGATAGCGCACGCAATTCTTTCATAGTTATTCTATGAAATTGTGAAGGTCCGCAGTAAGTTGTACGAAATTCGGGGCCGCCACTCTTGAGCTTTCAGCTCACTATATAGTTTTCTTAGATTGTTTCCAGACGGTTTCTATCACAGCGTTCATTTCTTTTGATTTGACAATTTTTATCAAATATGTTGGTTTGTTTCCAGCAGCCCTTATGGACTGTCCAAAAACCCAGACAGAATCATCAACTATTAGGATCCTATCATGACAATCTGTGGACTCTCTTACTTCGAAGTTTGTATGTTGCGACTTGAATTTATGTGCAACCTTATTAAAACTGCCTTTGGGCGTATTTGGATTTGTAAGTATTCTCTTTTGAACACTTGGCGATATTTTCTTAAAATAAACTTCAAAAACGTCCTCATCGACATAAGAATCCACAAGCAATAACCTTTTATTGACCTCGCTTATTATCCTCTTAATTTCTGAATAGAACTCGTACTTTGACCCTTTCTTGAAAATAAACTCCTCATTAGGCTTCTCTTTCAAAGATTTTTCATGACTTCTATAAACCCAAACATTCTTTCCGTCACGAACAACCTTGTCCCTTTCAAGTTTCTCTTGTGTAACCAGTCGCAATAAAATTTCTTCCATGTTTTTACAAAATTTTTTCTTACCCTTTCTAATTAGGTCTATCTTTAGTTCATCGCAAGAGACATAGTCGTCAAATCTACCGGAATCCAGCATTTGTAATACTTCACCAGTTTTGCCGGCACATTTCTGTTTCATATCACTCATCTGATTTTTTTCTTGGAAGGTCGTA